>NZ_JBFAHJ010000003.1:458289-514796 GCF_040654115.1 Nonomuraea sp. NPDC050786 | reverse complement strand
CTCAAAATCGGTCCAGCGGTTGGAAGTGCTCACTCACCAGCGGCTACCAGGCACCGAGTCTGCCCGATCAGCCGACCCGGTAGCTCCCATTAGCGGTGTGCGAGTCTCCAGAGTGAGGTCACCTCGGCGGCGCGGGCGGCGTGCAGCGGGTCCTGCTCGTCCTGCGGCCGGTTGTGCAGGGGCCGCGCGTCCAGCCGCCCGGCCACGCGCAGCCCCGCCCGCTCGAAGGCGGCCAGCAGGTCGGCCCGGGTGCGGAGCCCGAGGTGCTCGGCGAGGTCCGACAGGATGAGCCAGCCCTCGCCACCCGGCTCCAGATGCCCGGCGAGGCCGTCGAGGAAGCCGCGCAGCATTCGCCCATCGGGATCGTAAACCGCCTGGTCGAGGGGCGAGACCGGCTTGGCAGGAAGCCACGGCGGATTGCACACGATCAGCGGCGCCTGCCCGGGCGGGAACAGATCACCACGTACGACCTCCACCCGGTCGGCCAGGCCCAGGCGGGCGACGTTCTCGCCGGCGCAGTCCACGGCCCGCTGGTCATAGTCGGTGGCCACGACATGCCGTACGCCCCGCCTGGCCAGCACGGCGGCCAGCACCCCCGTGCCCGTGCCGATGTCGAACGCCAGCCGGTCGTCCGGCAGCGGCGCCTGCGCGACGAGATCGACGTACTCGCCCCTGATCGGCGAGAACACGCCGTGGTGCGGGTGGATGCGGGCGCCGAGCGCGGGGACGTACACGCCTTTACGCCGCCACTCGTGCGCCCCGATCAGGCCGAGCAGCTCCCGGAGCTGGCCCACCGCGGGCGGCGCCTCGGGGCCGTACACCTCGGCGCACGCCGCCCGCACGTCGGGCGCCCTGCGCAGCGGCACCACGTGGTCCTCGGCGAACGGGATGAGCAGCATGCCGAGCGTGCGGGCGCGCTGGGACCGGGCCTGGCGGTAGCGGTAAAAGTCGGCGCCGGGGGCGGCGGGCTTGCACCGGCGTCCCATGGCCGCCAGGAGCTGGCGGGCGTTCTGGAAGTCGCCCTGCCACAGCAGCGCGGTGCCCTCACAGGCCAGCCGGTACGCGGCGTCGGCCGTCATCCGGTCGTCGGCCGTGATCACGCGCTTGGGCGGCGGCACGTCCAGCGCGGAACGCCAGACCGCCGACCGTTCCTGTCCTGCCTCGGTCCAATGGATCATGGGTAGCGACCGTTTCACGTTCCGCACCCGCGCGGCCACCGGTTTTCGGGTGTTGCTGTCAATCACCACCGTACGCCTGCCGCGTCGATCGTGCCGCAACCGCCACGACCGCCCGGCTACCGGGGGTTGGCGTTCTGGTGTGCCAGGTAGAGCTGGCCGAGGCGGTCGATGCGCCAGAGCTGGCCGATCGTGATCAGCGTGGCGCCGAAGACCGTAGGCCAAAGCTCCAGGGCGATCAGCCCCCAGATGAGCAGGGCGAAGCCCGTCGCGCCGACCGCGACGAGCAGCCGCTGCACGCTCCGGTGGTCGCCGGTGACGAGCGACCGGTCCCGCAGCCACAGCTTCTCGCCGTAGATGCCCCTGGCCGTCCAGCTGTCGGGCTGCTCGACGGCCGGGAAGACGTGCGGGTTGAGTGCCAGCCAGACGACCACCAGGCCTACCGGGACCAGGGCCCACCAGCCGATCCACTCCCTGCTCCAGATCGCCGCGATCATCATCGGGATGGCCGCGAACCGGGTCCAGACGCTCCACGGGTTGGCGTGGCGCTTCCACGCCTCGTCCGTCATCCCGGCCGCCTGCGCGTACTTCTTCAGAACACTCATGCGACGAGCCCCCTTGCCAGCGCGTTGATGGTGGCCTCGACCACTTGGTCGTGGTCCGGCCCGAACCTGTCGCGGTTGAGCACCAGCAGCCCGGCCGTGCGCAGCACGCCGACCAGCACCTCCGGCGGGGCGTCCGCGACGATGACGCCGTCGGCCTGCCCCTGAGCGAGGTAGTCGACCAGCGGCGTCAGCAAGTGAGGGGTGACGCGGGCGATCTCCTCCGTGCCGACCCTGCGCGCCACCGCCTCCAGCTCGTCGGGACGGGTGAGCAGCCGCCGGTAGAACGGGTCGGTGGTGAGCACCTCGATCATCTCCCGCATGAGGGCGGCGAGGGCCTCGGCGCTGGGCGGCCGGTTCAGGGCGGCGGCGAGCCGCCGGCCGAGCATCGGCGCCCTGCGGATCATCACCTCCTTGTACAGCTCCTCCTTGGAGTCGAAGAACGCGTAGAAGCTGCCCTTGGCGATGCCCGAGGCGGCGACCAGCTCATCGAGCGAGGTCTTCTTCAGGCCCTGGGTGGCGAAGAGCTCTTCGGCGGCGTCGAGCAGGGACTCGGTGATGCGCGCCCGGTCCTCCGCCGTGAATGCCACAGCCATGTGTATCCCTATGACTGGATCGGATATTGAGTCATAGCATAGCACTCCCGCCCAAATCGAATATGTGTTCGTATAATGGTTGGTATGGATGTGAACACGCGGGATCTGCCCGAGCTCTGGCGGCCGCCCATCGTGGAGCACGCCGCGTCGGCGCGCTACCTGCTGGCCTGGGGTGATGACACCGAAGGGGTGCGGTGGGGCTATCTGCTCTGGCCGCCGCGGGCGGATGAAGGCGCGCGGTGGGTGCACTGGGAGGAGATTCACCCGGTCATGGGGGAGGACTACAGTGCGGTTCCGGTCGCGGGGCCGTGGATCTGACGGTGCAGCGGAGCCGGACGGGCTGACGGGCGGCGGAAAGGGTGCTGGCTCACGGTCATCGCAGTGCCTGCAATGCGTTGCGACGCGGTTGCCTCCGCGCCGAGCTGTTCGACCTGGGCGTGGCGGCGAGCGCCGCCACGTCGGGAGGCGCCACGGTGGGAGAGCCGCCGGAAGACGCGCGGGCGGTCCTGTCGTTCACGGTGGCGGGCTGGTCGTCGCGCTGGCCGGTACGGAGCTGCTCGGCGCCATCGTGAACGCGGTGACCGCCTGGCTCACCCGCAACCAGCACCGGGGCGGCCTGCGCGGGTGCCGCGGCCTACGTGGACAGGGACACTAGATGGGTGGGTTGAAGCGGTGGTAGCCGGGAGCGGTCCAGCCGGCTGACACCGTGTCGGCCAGGTGCGCGTACTCGTCCAGCTCGAAACGGACCACCCGCCGCTCCCCCCACTCCACCCGGGCCCGGCCGGTGAGGTGCAGCGTCTCCCCGCGCTCCCAGTCCACGAAGAGCAGCCCGGCCGCCGGGTCCAGCTCCAGGTTCCCGAGCGTCATGTACATCGAGTTGCCCTGGTAGTCGAGGAACGCCAGCGAGCGCGCCCCCGTGACCTGGACGAACCCCGGGTTGCCGCCTCGGTGTGACACGTCCGCCCCGAGCCCGTCGGCCCGCGTGGCGATGAAGAACGTGTCCGCCTCCGCGATCCACCTCCGGTGCCGGTCCGACAGCGAGGTCCCGCGCCCCAAGGCCCCGGGGGTGCCCGGAGCGGAGGTGGGGGAGCGGGTCTGGATGTACTTGGGGCAGTTCGAGTAGACCTGCTCCGTCCGCACCACCAGAGTCTCGCCGGCCTGTACGGCGGTGCCGTTCACGCGCATCCTGCGCCGCGTGTGCGGCTCGATGGCCAGCAGGCCGATGTCCCGCTCCCGCGCGAACAGCCCGTGAAGGGGATCGGCGGCGTCCGGCGCGGCGTGCAGCACGATCGTCCGGTCGTCCGACGGCGACGCGAAGCCCGTGGGACCCGTCAGCACGGTGGCCCAGGCGCGCCCGCCGTCGTCGGCCGCGCCCACCACGATCATGTGCTGGTTCCGCAGGAACTCGGCCGCCACCTCCGGAATCTGCGGGCGCGTCCGCGAGCTGCCGTGGTCCTCCGCCCGCACCCCCGCCCGCCGCTGTACGGCTACCTCTCCTGGGTGCCTCATTAGAAGAAACCGCAGGTCGGAGCGTCGGAGGCGGGCGCGGGGCGGTCGCCGGCGCCGTCCGGGGAGAAGATCTCCAGCCGGATGCCGTCGGGGTCCTCGAAGAACACGCCGCCCGACGAGGCGCCCTCGCGGTGCGGCACGATGCCGTCGTGGCGCAGGGTGGCGCCGATCTCCCTGATCACCGTCTCCGCGCGCCGTACCGCGTCGAGGTCCGCCACCTGGAACGACAGGTGATGCAGCCCTGGCAGGGCGGTGGCGAAGCGGCCCTCGCTCTGCTGCCAGAGCGTCAGCACCAGCGTCCCGTCCTGCGTCAGGAACGCGTACCGGCGGCCGTCCTCGTGCGACTCGCCCGACACCGTGAACCCGAAGACGCGCGTGTAGAACTCCTTGGACTTGTCGAGATCGGTGACGTTGAGCCCGATGTGTCCGGTCTGGAAGGACATCCCACTCTCCTCTAACGCATGCATGACTGTCTTGCCGTTAGGTCCAGAGCATATAACGGCAAGACGGCATTGCAAACGTTAGATTTTCCGGTGCTCCTTGTAGTGCCTGGCCGCTCGGGCGCGGTTGCCGCAGGCTGTCGAGCACCACTGCTGGCGTGGGTGCTCCTTGAGGAAATAGAGCACGCAGCGCGGCGCCTGGCAGGTGCGGAGCAGGGCACGCTCCGGCCCCGCGAGGAACTCGACGGCCGCCGTGGCGAGCCTGGCGCGCAGCCGGGTGCCCGGGTCGGTCTCGATGGCCGGCGCGGTGACGAGGGTGGGCTCGCCGTTCCAGCGCAGCTGGGGCGCGGTGGGTGCGGCCAGGGCGGTGGCGTTGACGAGGGCCAGTGACTCCTCGAACCCGGGCAGGCTGGACGCGTCGGCGCGGCTCGGCGGCTCCGGCGCCACGGCCCTGGCGAGCAGCGCGCGTACGGCCTGCCGCAGGCGCACCGTCTCCTGTCGCAGCTCCTCGGTGACGGCAAGGTCGCCCAGGTCGGCCGCGTGCGTACGCGTCCAGGCCGTCAGGCCGTCCACATCGGACAGCTTGTCGATCAGTCCGGACCGCTCGGCCCTGATCGTGCTGACGAAATCGAGGGTCAGGGACACCCCCTCAATCTAGCCGGGGGGCAACGGCCGCCTGACGGCCGCGGGCTGGAGGCGGCGGCCTAGCTGGGGCGGCGGCCGACCCCGGCCAGGATGCCGCCTCTGGAGAGGTCGTACGAGCCGCCGGGCGCGGCGTCCGGCGTCCAGTCGGCCACCGGCACCACGCCCGGGCCGAGCAGCTCCAGGCCGTCGAAGAAGGAGGCGATCTCGTCGTAGCCGCGCCGCGCCAGGCCGCCCGAGGTCGTGCCGGAGTAGACCTGCTGACCGGCGGTGGCGACATCGTCCATGTCGTGGCCCGCGTACAGGAGGTGCGACAGCACCAGATGGCCCCCGGGCCGCAGGCGCTCGCGGATGCGCGCGGCGATCCGGTCGGCCTCGGCGTTGTCGGGGATGAAGTGCAGCACCGCGACCAGCAGGACGGCGTACGGCTGGGAGAGGTCGAGATGCTTGGAGACGCGTGGGTCGTCCAGGATGGCGTCAGGGTCCTTGAGGTCGCCCTCGATCGCCAGGACGTCCGGGTCTCTGGCCAGCAGCGCGCGGGCGTGGATCAGCACGATGGGGTCGTTGTCCACGTAGACGACGCGGGAGCCGGGGGCGTGCCGCTGGGCCACCTGGTGCACGTTGTCCTGGGTGGGCAGGCCCGCGCCGATGTCGATGAACTGGCGCACCCCGGCCTCGGCGAGCATGCGTACGGCGCGGCCGATGAAGGCGCGGTTGGCCGTGGCGATCTCGCGGGCGTCGTTGCCCATCCTGCGGCCGATCTCCATCATCTTCTCGGCCGCCTCGCGGTCGGCGGCGAAGTTGTCCCGGCCGCCGAGGTAGTAGTCGTACATGCGGGCGACGCTGGGCACGTCCGGGTTGATCCCCGCGGGTAAGTGGTCCGCGTCGGCCATGTGACGACCCCTCCTTGTCGATCTTCTTCTTGCGGCGATTCTAGGGGGAAATGTGGCTTTTGCTGTAAGAAACCTCAGGACCGGCGGAACGTATGCCGATACGCCAGCGGCGAAACCCCGACGGCGGCATGCAGGTGCTGGCGGAGCGAGACCACCGTCCCGAACCCCGCCTTCCTGGCCACCTCCTCCACGCCCAGGTCCGTCGTCTCCAGCAGGTGCCTGGCGTGCTGGACCCGCTGCCCGTTCAGCCATCTGGCCGGGCTCATGCCGGTCTCGTCGCGGAAGCGCCGGGTGAACGTGCGCACGCTCATCCTCGCGTGCTCGGCCAGCGCGGCCAGGTCGAGCGGGCGGTCCAGGTGGGCCAGCATCCAGTCGCGTGTGGCCGCCGTGCCGCCGCCCGCGTACGGCAGGTGCCGGTCGATGTACTGGGCCTGGCCGCCCTCCCGCCACGGCGGCATGACGCAGCGGCGGGCCGCCCGGTTGGCCACCTCGCTGCCGTGGTCGCGTCTGACCACGTGCAGGCACAGGTCCATCCCGGCGGCCACCCCGGCCGAGGTCAGCACGTCGCCGTCGTCCACGAACAGCACGTCCGGATCCAGCTTGACCTGCGGGAACAGCCGGGCGAAGAGCTCGGCGTCACGCCAGTGCGTGGTGGCCGGACGGCCGTCGAGCAGCCCCGCCGCCGCCAGCACGAACGCCCCGGTGCAGATCGACATCGTACGAGGCCGCCCCTGCAGCGCCTCGGCCAGCGCGGGGGAGACCGTGCCGTACCGCATCGCCCGTCCCGCGTGGATGCCGGGCACCACGACCGTGTCGGCGGTGTCGAGCACGTCGAGGTCGTGGTCGGGCAGCACGCTGTAGCCCGCCGAACAGCGGACCGGCATGCGCCCCTCCGAGCAGGTCACCACCTCGTACAGCTTCTCGCCGCCCGCCGTCTCGGCCACACCGAACACCTGTCCGGGCACGCCGAGGTCGAGCGGGGCGAAGTGATCGAGCGCGACGACGACGATCCGGTGAGTCATGGCCGGATTCTTTCACATATTGGCTATCCGGCCACTCGTGGCCACGGGTAGGGATAAAGCAGGATTGGCGCATGACGTCGAGCACCACCACCCCCACGCGCGGCCGCGTGCACCGCGCCTGGTTCGTCGCGGCCGTCGCCTTCGTGGCGATCCTGGGCGCGGCCGGGTTCCGCGCCACCCCCGGCGTGCTGATCACCCCGCTCCAGGAGGAGTTCGGCTGGTCGGCCGGCACCATCTCGCTGGCCGTCTCGATCAACCTGGTGCTCTACGGTCTGACCGCCCCCTTCGCCGCCGCCCTGATGGACCGCTTCGGCATGCGCCGGGTGGTCGCCGTCGCGCTGCTGCTGATCGCCGTGGGCAGCGGCCTCACCGTCCTGATGACCGCGAGCTGGCACCTCCTGCTGTTCTGGGGCGTGCTGGTCGGGCTGGGGACGGGCTCGATGGCGCTGGTGTTCGCCGCGACCGTGGTGGACCGCTGGTTCGTACGGCACCGCGGGCTGGTCACCGGCGTGCTCACCGCGGCCGGCGCCACGGGACAGCTCATCTTCCTGCCGGTTCTCGCCCAGCTCGCCCAGGGGCCCGGGTGGCGCTTCGCCTCGCTGACCGTGGCCGGGGCGGCGCTGGCCGTGGTGCCGTTCGTGTGGTGGCTGCTGCGCGACCGTCCCGAGGACGTGGGCACGACGGCGCTCGGCGCGGAGCCGGGTGCCGTCCGTGCAGCGCCCAGCACGGTGAACGCCGCCGTCAGGGCGGTCACCGTGCTCGCCTCGGCGGTGCGGACGCGGCCGTTCTGGCTGCTCGCGGGCGGCTTCGCGATCTGCGGGGCCAGCACGAACGGCCTGGTCGGCACCCACTTCATCCCGGCCGCGCACGACCACGGCATGGCCGAGCCCGTCGCGGCCGGCCTGCTGGCGATCATCGGGATCTTCGACATCGCGGGCACGATCGCCTCCGGCTGGCTCAGCGACAAGATCGACCCCAAGGTGCTGCTGGGCGTCTACTACGCGCTGCGCGGGCTCTCCCTGATGGTGCTGCCGAGCCTGTTCGCGGCCACGACCGAGCCCAGCATGCTGATCTTCATCGTGTTCTACGGGCTGGACTGGGTGGCCACCGTGCCGCCCACCGTGGCGCTGTGTCGGCGGATCTACGGGGCCGACGGTGCTGTGGTGTTCGGGTGGGTGTTCGGCTCGCACCAGGTCGGCGCCGCGTTCGCCGCCGTGGGCGCCGGACTCACCCGCGACCACCTGGGCGCCTACGACCTCGCCTGGTACGGCGCCGGCGCTCTGTGCCTCCTGGCCGCAGGCATGTCCGTGGCCATCGGGCATGCTAGAGGGCGATGAACTCCGAGAACTCTGAGCTGTATGTCCTGCCGCTGGTCGTCAGGATCGAGAGGGCCGCTCCCCCCGAGCGGACGGATGCCCTGGAAGCGGCCGCCATGGCCGTGCTGAGCCTGCTGGACGCCGCGGGGGAGTGGGCCGCCGAGCTGCACGCCTGGCAGTCCACCGGCAAGATCCGCAAGGTGGTGCGCCGGGCCAGGGGCGCCGAGTGGCGCAGGGCGGTCGCGCTGCCGGGGCGCACCGTCGAGCACCGCACGGCCGAGGTACGCGTGCACCCGCCCGTGCCGCTCGACGGCTGGCCACGTGACCTCGCGCGGCTGCAGGTGGGCGGCACCGAGCTGAGCGACACCGCCGATCCGCCGTCCGCCGAGCCCCCGATCCTCTGGGCCAACCCCGAGCTCGCCATGTCCGCGGGCAAGGCCATGGCGCAGGCCGGGCACGCCGCCCAGCTCGCCTGGTGGGCCAGCGACGCGGCCGAGCGGGACGCCTGGCGCGCCCGCGGCCTCGCGGTCTCCGTGCGGACGGCGGCCTCGCAGGGCGACTTCGACGCGATGGTCGCCGAGGGGCTGCCGGTAGTGCGCGACGCCGGGTTCACGGAGATCGAGCCGGGCTCGTGCACGTTCGTGGCGGACGCGCCCTGGCTCAAGGGGCGCGTCGCTAGATCGTGAAGACGTCCGCCAGCACGCCGCCCGCCGGGGTGATCCGCGCGGGCGACGGGCTGTCGTACACGACCATGAGCCGGCCGTCGGCCAGCCGTACCAGCCCCTCGGGGTGGTCGCACCCCAGACCGTAGGGCAGCTCGAGCACCGCCTCCAGCTCGTCCTCGGGTACGACCTCCTGCCGCTTGGGGCCGGGCCGCCAGCGCACGACACGTACGGGACCGTCGAGGACCATGGTCGGCCCGGCGAGCACCAGCAGCGAGTCGCCGTCCGGGCACAGGTCCCGCACGCCGAGCCCGCCCAGGCCCAGGAAGTGCTTGCGGTACGGCTCACGCAGCCGCATCCGTCCCTTGCCCGCGTCCTCGAGCCGCAGCTCCAGCACCACCGCCCAGCCCCGTAACACGGGACCGCGGAGCCCGATGTAGACCCGCTCGGACACGACGGCGATGCCCTCGATGTCGAGCCCGTTGTCCTTGCCGGGCAGCGCCAGGAACGGCGCCAGATGCCGGTCGTCGCGCAGATGCCTGGTCAGCGCCTCCTTGCCTGACAGGACCGTTCCAGGGCCGGGCGTCTCGCCGTGGAGCGGCAGGCGTACCAGGATGAAGCGGTTCTCCTCCCTGACCACCGTGGCCAGCCGGTCGGCGGCCTTGCCCAGGTCCTTCGACCTGACCCTCCTGCGCTTGAGGCTGTGCGAGCCGACCAGCCAGAGATGGCCGTCCGCCCGGGCCAGGCCCTCGATGTCGGCCTCGTCCTCGGGGCCGGCGGGCAGGCTGACGTAGTCGGCCAGGCGGAACGTGCGCTGCTCGCCGTAGTGGTCGCCCGTCCACGTCAGATGCTCGAAGGTGGCGGTCTCGTCGCCGGCCACCCAGAGGCCGGTTGAGCTCTGCCGGATCGCCGAGAGGTTCGTGTGGGTCTGGGACGCTCGCGAGGCGTGGTCGAATCGCAGCTCAACCTGGTGCACGAAGCCATGATTGCACTTCGGTAGCTTCTAGGACGCGATGGCGGGATATGTCGTACGCTCCGCTCGTGCTCGATGGGGAAGAAGAGATCAAGGGTTCCCGAGTGAGGACCGAAGTGCGACCGGGAATCCCTGCTTCTCCGCCCAAACGCTCCCGCATCGGAGATATCCGGATGCGGGTGGTGTACCGGGGGCTCGCCGTGGTCGGCGCAGTCGCGGCCGTGGCCGTGACGCTGGTCGCGGTGCTCCCGTCAGGGCCGGACGAGGTCGCGGCGGGGCCGGTCACCGCGCCGCCGGCCGCACCGTCCTCGTCCGGTCCCGCACCGTCTGCGTCCGGTCCCGCACCGTCTGCGTCCGGTCCCGCACCGTCTGCGTCCGGTCCCGCACCCTCCCCTGCCGCCACCGTCACGAGCACGCCCTCTCCCGGTCCGTCGCTCGCGCCTGGGTACACGGCCATGGAGGCCCTGTACGCCGACCGGCGCGTGCCCAGGCTGACGCGCAAGGTCAAGCGGGCGGCCCTCCCCAAGCCGCCGCGCCGGGTCGTCAAGGACGCGCGTACGGGGCTGGCCGTGCCGGACATGCCCAAGCCGTGGAAGACGTACGGCGCGGCGCCGTTCACCACCAAGCAGGTGCTGCCCGGGAAGCACCGCGCCGGCCTGCGTGGGATGTTCGTCACCTGCCCGCTCCCGATCATGCGGCAGAAGTCGGCGCGCGACACGGCGCTGCTGGCCGCCCGCTGGACGCTCAACCACCACCCCCAGGGCGCCCGGATCACGTGGCTCGCCTCACAGCCGGTCAAACACGGCTGGATGCTGATTTATCGGGTCAAATACGGAAAACACCAGTCTCGTGCCGCCGTGGTGGTGATGGACGGGGGAATGAGCAAGCCGGGTCTGGCGTTCGTCACAGTGCCTGACTCGCAGCGCAAGCAGTGGCGGGACATCGGCCGCGTGGTCGCCGGGGTGCGTGTTCTAGGCTAGAAAGATCATGTATGCGGCGATGTGGGGAGTGACGCCGTGGAACGCTCTGGAACGCCGCAGGCGCCGAAGAACGGCAAGGGCAAACCGCCCTGGCGCTCGGAGGGCCTGCCCGGCACGCCCGGAGGCCGGCCCAAGATCAACTGGTGGCGATTCGTCGTCACCTTGCTCGTGGTGTACGCGGGCTTCTTCTTGGTGTCCTCCTTCGTCGACAGCGGGTCCGTCGAGACGATCTCGTACACCGAGTTCACCAAGCAGGTGAACGCCAAGAACGTCAAGGACATCTACGCCCAGGGCCTGTCGGTCGAGGGCGACCTGAGGTCGGCGGCGAAGAACCCGGAGAGCAGCTCCACCTACACCAAGTTCGCGACCGAGATCCCGGCATTCGCCAACACCGACCAGCTCGACCAGCAGCTCACCACCGGCCAGGTCGAGATCACCTCCAAGCCGCTCACCCGCGGCTTCTTCTCCAACCTGCTGCTGTCGCTGCTGCCCGTGCTGCTGCTGGCCGGGTTGTGGATCTGGGTCATGCGCCGCGGCGCCAGCCTGATGGGCGGCGGCCTCGGCGGGATCGGCAAGTCCAAGGCGGCCAAGCCGGTCGAGGCGGGGAAGGTGCGGGTCACGTTCGACGACGTCGCCGGCATCGACGAGGTCGAGAACGAGCTCGTCGAGATCGTCGACTACCTCAAGGACCCCGGCAAATACCGCAGGCTCGGCGCGAAGCTGCCCAAGGGCGTGCTGCTCGCCGGCCCTCCCGGCACCGGCAAGACGCTGCTGGCCAGGGCGGTCGCGGGTGAGGCCAAGGTGCCGTTCTTCTCGGCCAGCGCCTCGGAGTTCATCGAGATGATCGTCGGCGTGGGCGCCTCGCGGGTGCGCGACCTCTTCGAGGAGGCGCGGAAGGTGGCGCCGTCGATCGTGTTCATCGACGAGATCGACGCCATCGGCCGGGCCCGCGGCGGGGCCGGCGGCCTCGGCGGCCACGACGAGCGCGAGCAGACGCTCAACCAGATCCTCACCGAGATGGACGGCTTCTCGGGCGCCGAGGGCGTGATCGTCATCGGGGCCACCAACCGTCCCGAGGTCCTCGACCCCGCGCTGCTGCGTCCGGGCCGCTTCGACCGTACGGTCCAGGTGGGCCTGCCGGACGCGGCGGGACGTACCGCGATCCTGGCGGTGCACACGCGCAGCGTGCCGCTGGACGGGGAGGTCAGCCTCGACCAGCTCGCCAAGACCACCCCCGGCATGACCGGCGCCGACCTCGCCAACCTCGTCAACGAGGCCGCCCTGCTCGCCGCCAAGCGCGGCAGGGAGAAGGTCGCGACGTCCGACTTCGCCGACGCGCTGGAGAAGCTGCAGCTCGGCGCGGCCCGCAGCATCGTGATGCCGGAGGAGGAGCGCACCAGGACCGCCTTCCACGAGGCCGGCCACGCGCTGCTCGGCATGCTCCAGCCGGGCGCCGACCCGGTCAGGAAGATCTCGATCATCCCGCGTGGGCGGGCGCTCGGGGTCACGCTGTCCACCCCCGACACCGACCGGTACGCGTACGACGAGCAGTACCTGCGCGGGCGCATCACCGGAGCGCTCGGCGGGATGGCGGCCGAGCAGGTCGTGTTCGGCGTCATCACCACGGGCGCCGAGAACGACCTGGAGCAGGTGACCATGATCGCCAGGGGCATGGTCGGCCGCTGGGGCATGTCGGGGAAGGTCGGCCCGCTGACCATCCTGCCCAACGACGGCCAGCAGCCGCAGGCCTCGCCCGCGACGCTCGCCACCGTGGACGAGGAGGCGCGGCGGATCGTGGACGAGTGCTACGAGCGCGCGATCCAGATCCTTACCGACAACCGCGACAAGCTCGACGCCATCGTGGCGGCCCTGCTCGAGCACGAGACGCTCGACGAGGCCAGCGCGTACGCGGCGGCGGGCCTGATCAGCTCCGCGTCCGCGCCGGAGGTCCAGCCTGCGGGCTTTTCCGAGAATTAGCGCAAATCGGGCGTTGGCTCGGTCCTGATCGGGGAACCCTCCCGGACAACGTCGGGGGTCCGACGATCGAGGGGCTAGCGAGCGGGGGGACTGTCGTGACGCTGACGGACGAGCTCCTCGCCGGGCTCGGGGACCCAGGGCTGGAGCAGATCGCCGGAATGCTCGGCACGGGAACGACCACGGCCCGCGACGTGGTCCAGGCCGTGTCGGGCGTCATCATCGGGGGCATGGCCGCCAACACCCGGTACCTGGACGGGGCCGAGGCGCTGCGCGGGGCGCTCGACGACCACGTCGACACCGACCCGTTCAGCGGCGACGTGGCCTCGCTGACCCGCGACGGGCAGAGCATCCTCGGCCACGTGCTGGGCGGGGAGGGGACGGAGCAGGCCGCGGACGGGTTGGCGCGGTTCGCCGGGCTCGACCCGGGGAACGTCCTGAAGCTGCTGCCGCTGATCGCCCCCATGATCATGTCCCTGCTCGCCGACCGGGCCGCGAGCCGCGACCTGGACGCGGACGCCCTGGCCGACGACCTGAACAGGGAGCGGGCGACCGTACCCGACGATCTGGGCGAACTGCTCAACGGGCTGCTGAGCACCATCTTCGGCGGCGGCGTGCCGCAGCAGGGCGGGCCGTACGAGCCCGGTCCGCGCGCGGGCGGGCACGGGGCGCCGGACGGTCACGAGCTGGCCCCGGGCAGCACCAACTCGGACTGGTGACGTAGCTCCCCTGGTCGCCGGTAGGCTGGTCGCGTGATCGTTCTGGCCTCAGCCTCCCCCGCACGCCTGACCCTCCTCCGCAGTGCCGGCCTCGACCCCAAGGTGATCGTCAGCGGCGTCGACGAGGAGTCCTTCTCCGCGCACACCCCGGCGGCCCTCAGCCTGGCGCTGGCCAAGGCCAAGGCGGAAGCGGTCGCGAGCGGGCTGGACGAGGGCCTGGTGATCGGCTGCGACTCGATCCTGGAGCTCGACGGCCGCCCGTACGGCAAGCCCGCCACACAGGAGGAGGCCACCGAGCGGTGGCGGCTCATGCGGGGACGCACGGGTCGCCTGGTGACGGGCCACTGCGTGATAGACGTCGCCGCCGGCAGGCAGGCGGCCGAGGTGGCCACCACCGTGGTGCGCTTCGGCCGGCCGTCCGACGAGGAGATCGCCGCGTACGTCGCCACGGGCGAGCCGCTCGGCGTGGCGGGGGCCTTCACCCTCGACGGCCGCGGCGGGTGGTTCGTGGAGGGCATCGAGGGCGACCACGGCAACGTGCTCGGCATCTCGCTGCCGCTCGTGCGAGAGCTGTTCGAGGAGCTGGGCTACGCGGTGACGTCCTTCTGGCGTTAGCCTGCCGGGCATGCGATCAGTGCGCGAATTCACGTCCGGCGTCGGCTTCTTCTTCCAGGGGTTGGGGTGGGTCGCCAGGAACGGGCGGTGGTGGCTGTTCGGGTTGATTCCGGCGCTGATCGCGTTCTCCGTGTACGTGGCGGCGCTGATCTTCCTCGGCAACAACGCCACCGAGGTGGCCACGTTCCTGACGCCGTTCGCGGATTCGTGGAGCTGGCGGGAGCTGTTCCGTACGGTGGTGGGGATCGCCCTGTTCCTCGGCGGGCTGGCGCTGGCGGTGCTGACGTTCACGGCGCTCACCTTGACGATCGGGGAGCCGTTCTACGAGCGGTTGTCGGCTGCGGTGGACGTGCTGGAGTCGGCGGAGGAGCAGCCGTGGTGGCGTACGTTGCCGCGCTCCATCAGGGACAGCCTGGTCACGCTGTTCTACGTGCTGCTCTTCACTGTGCCGCTGTTTTTCCTGGGGTTCTTGCCCGTGGTGGGGCAGACGGTGGTGCCGGTGCTCGGAGCCCTCGTGTCCGGATTTTTCCTGACAGTGGAGCTCACCACGCTGGCCCTTGAGCGCCGGGGGATGGCCCGCAAGGCCCGCTTCGCGCTGCTGCGCGCCAACAAGGCCAGTGCGCTCGGGTTCGGGGTGGCGGTGTTCCTGCTGTTCCTGGTGCCGTTCGTGGCGGTCATCGCGATGCCCGCCGCCGTCGCGGGCGCCGCCCTCCTCGTACGCACCCGCCTGGCGCCCGCGCCTTAGCCGGGGATTCGTTGTCCACAACCCCGGCCGTGCTCGTCGCCTTATCCCCAGAACGGCTTTCGGCTCGACGCGCCACCAACCCGCCCGGGCACCCTAAGGGCCCATGACGACCAACCACCCCGCCCCGTCCACCTCTGCCCCCACCTCCGACTTGGCCCCGGAGCCTTGCCTCACCCTCACCAGTCCCACCGACATCCTGGCCGCCGTCCCCTATCTCGTCGGCTTCCACCCGAAGTCCAGCCTCATCGTGATCGGCATCCACCGCCGCCAGGCCAAGGTGGTGGCCAGATGGAGTCTCCCGTTCCCGCCCGGCACCCTCGCCGCGTTGGAGCCCGCCTTTGAGCGGGAAGGCGTGACAGAGATCGTCATCGTCGGCTATGGCCCTGGAGACCTGGTCACGCCGGCCGTCGATGAGGCGAGGCTCCTCGCGGCGAAGACGGAGATCCACGTGGGCGAGGCCCTACGAGCCCACGAGGGCCGCTACTGGTCGTACCTCTGCGACCTGCCGACGTGCTGCCCCGCCGAAGGCACACCCTACGACCTGTCCACCAGCCAGATCGCCGCAGAGGCGACGGTACGCGGCCTGGTGGCCCTGCCCGACCGCGAATCCCTCGAACGCACCATCGCTCCCATGACGGGTCCCGTACGCATGGCGATGCGTCGCGCCACAGCCGACGCGGTCGCAGAATTCCGAGCCGGCCTGACGACCACCCCGGACCTCGACGCCTTCGCCACGAGCTACGTGGCAGAGAGTCTGGCCATGGTGCGATCAGCCCTGCAGACCCATGAGGAGGGCGGCCGCCTGGACGACGCGGAGGCCGCGAAGCTCGGCCTGGCGCTGGCGATCACCAGGGTCCGCGACGAGGCATGGACCCTCATGCAAGATTCCCACGGACTCCTCTGGAAGGACCTGACCCGCAGACTGGAGCCGCGCTTCACCCCACCTGCGGCATCCCTCCTGGCCATGGCCGCCTGGCGCGCGGGAAACAGCGTCCAGGCCACGATCGCCTTGGAGCGCGCCCTGACCATCGACCCCAGCTACTCGATGGCCAACCTTCTCATGCACGCCCTCCAGAATCTCCTCTCGCCGGCCATCCTCCGGGACCGCCTCCCCACCCCGGCCGAGCTCGACGCCGCCATGGGGCCGCCTCACCCCTCCTGGCTCCTCCCCTTGGTCAACCTGCTGGACGAGGAGGATCCCCACATCCCATCCGACTGATCCGGCAAGCGCGGGCTCATCGGGGACATCCACCAGCCGGTTACAGGGTGTCTTCCTCGCGGCGGCGGCGCTCGTTGTAGGCGCGCATGCGCGGCGGATACCCAGTGAGTTGAACGTCGTACACCGGGAGGGCGAGATCGCGGGCCACCTTGTGGATCACGGCGGGCGAGCCGACCCTGCGCCTGGTCCACTCGCCGTCGTCGGCGACCGCCACAGCGGTCGTGTCAGTGGCGAAGGTCTCTGGTTCGACATAGAACTCGACGCCGCGCCGCGAACGGGCGAAGGCGATGAGCGCTTCGATGTCGGCGTCTGTCGCCTCGCGGTCGAACTTCGCGACCTTAGGGCCGCGCAGCCGACGAATGCCGTAGCGGTCTCGCCATCTCATGAATCCTTTTTATACCGTCTGGAGCCGCTGCGCGTCGGGGATGATCTAGGGGACACCTCCGGGATTTTCCCGATAGCACTGAGGGTTCCGGCAGCGCACCATGAGAGGTGAGTATTCGATGCACTAGGGAGAGGCATGGCGATTATGGCTGGGGTACCGAAAACCCCTGGGCCGGGAGAGGTGCCGCCAGCTCATCTGCGCGTCACCAACCAGGACCGAGAGCACGTGGTCGAGCACGTCAAGGCCGCCTACGCGGAGGGGCGGTTCGACAAGCTCGAGTTCGACGACCGGCTGGAGCGCGATGACGGCGCGCACGCACGGCGACCTGATGCCCATCATGACCGAGCTGTACGGCGCCCAAGCCGTACCCCGGCTCGCTCCACTCCCACCCCCGGTCCGCCACGAGCGCGCACCGGAGAGCAACGAACGTCTGGGCGCCGCCGTCGGTCACCTGCTGATGGTCCTGGGCATCCCGATCGCCGGCCCGCTCATCCTCCTGCTCACCGGCGGCAAGACCTCGCCCTACATCCGGAGACAGGCGGTCGAGGCGCTCAACTTCCAGATCACGGTGGTGGGGGCGACGTTCCTCCTGCCGTTCACGGTCATCGGCGTCGTCCTGGTGCCGGTCATCTGGGTGGCGGCCGTCGTCCTCTCCATCATCGGCGGCATCTCGTCCTTGACGGAAGGCAACTTCCGCTATCCCTTGACAGTCCGCATGGTCAAGTGAGAGCCACCCCACGCCATGCCAGTGTGCCATGCCCGTGCGGCCGACACACGTGTGGTCTTGAGCGGCAGGGCTTGAGGCGTTGCATGACCTGACCCGTGCCGGTGGGCTGTCAGCGGGACAGGACCTCGTACTTGACGCGCATCACTCCGGCGCCGGTGTTGCCGATGGCGGCGAAGGCGGCTTCCGAGAGGTCGAGGCAGCGGCCGCTCACGTACGGGCCGCGGTCGTTGATGCGGACCGTGACGGATTCGCCGTTGTCCGGGTTGGTGACGCGGACCTTGCTGCCCAGGGGGAGGGTCTTGTGGGCGGCGGTCATGGCCGAGGGGTCGAAGCGTTCGCCGCTCGCCGTCATCTGGCCCTCGGCGTAGTAGGAGGCGCCGCAGGTTCCGGAGGCGAGTACGCGGGTCTTCGGCTTGTGGGCCGGGGACTTCGTCGTCTTCGGGGTGGCCGTGGTGTCGGCGGCCGGCTTCGAGCGGCTCGTCACTGTTGACTTGGTGGTGTTCGGCTGGGCTGCCGCCGGCGTCTTGGTGGTCTTGGCCCCGGCTGCCGCGGGCGAATCGGTGGTCTTGGGGTCGGCTGCCGCCGGCGTCTTGGTGGTCTTGGCCCCGGCTGCCGCGGGCGAATCGGTGGTCTTGGGGTCGGCTGCCGCAGGCGACTCGGTGGTCTTCGGGCGGGCCGCCGCGGGGGGCTTGGGGGCCGGGGAAGGTGATTGGGGCGCTGCCTGGCGGGCGGCTTCGTTCAGGGGCTTGGCCTGGCGGGGAGAGAGAGCGGCCGCGGCGCGTTCGGGGGAGTCGGCGTTGCCGATGGCGGCGTATGCGGTGGTCGAGGCGGCGGCCACGACGGCGGCGCCTGCTGCGATGGCGGTCCAGCGGCGCTTGCCTGCGCTGAACTTGCGCTCCTGAGGGGATGGCTTGACGGAATGCTGACCCAAGGTAAACCACAGTCCTGGCTAGGGGATAGGGACGGGAAAGGCCGCGCCCGGTGGGGGTTGAGGGCGTATTGCGGCCGATCCGCAGGCGAGGGTGGGGTTCCCGCGCGATGGGGACGAACATATGCGACAAAGGCCAGGTAAAGGCAACTTAATGCCACATCCAGTGATATATCTCACTGGTGGTTGAAGATCGCCTATAATGCCCCGCGCAAACCGTTGATCTTCGGGAATTCGGTGAAACACGAAAGAGCGGCTTGATCGGCCGGGAGGTAATGTCACCCGGCTAATTCCGATCAAGCCGCTGATCTCCAGTGATAGTGATCTCGGAGTTCGTTGGCCATTGATGCCGGCGCTGCCGCGGCGAACGGCGGCAGCGCCTAGAACATCAGCGAGCGCACCGTATCGACCGTGTCCGCATCTTCGACCCGCTTGTCCGGACGGTAACGGAGAACCCGCGCGAACCGGAGGGCCATGCCACCGGGATAGCGCGGCGAGCGCTGCACCCCGTCGAAGGCGATCTCCACCACGAGCTCGGGCCGCAACGTCACCGTCCACCGGTCGGTCGGCCCCTCGGCCAGCTCGAGGAAGCGCTCGGTCTGCCAGGCCAGCAGCTCGTCCGTCAGCCCCTTGAACGTCTTGCCGAGCATCACGAACCCGCCTGCGGGGTCACGCGCCCCCAGGTGGAGGTTGGAGAGCTTGCCCTCACGCCGCCCATGGCCCCACTCGGCGGCCAGGACCACCAGGTCGAGCGTGTGGCGCGGCTTGACCTTGATCCATCCGGCGCCGCGGCGGCCCGCCGCGTAGGGGGAGGCCAGTGACTTGACCACCAGCCCCTCGTGGCCCGCCTTGACCACGTCGGTGAAGAACTTCTCAGCCTCGGCCACGTCCCCCGTCACCAGCCGCGGCGTCAGCAGGCCCTGGGGGACCGCGCGCACCAGCGCCTCCTGGCGCTGCGAATAGGGCAGGTCGAGCAGGTCGGCGCCGTCGACCCGCAGGGCGTCGAAGAAGAACACGCTCAGCGGCGTCTGCTCGCGCAGCTGCGCGACGTTGGTCTTGGTGGTGACCCGGCTCGCCGTCACCTGGAACGGGTGCGGCCGCCCGTCAGGACGCAGCGCGAGCACCTCGCCGTCCAGCACGAGGTCGTCGTACGGCATCTCGAGCACGGCCTCGACCAGCTCGGGGACCTGCGGCGTGATGTCGTCGAGCGTGCGCGTGAAGACCTTCACCTCCGGGCCCGAGCGGTGGGCCTGCACGCGGATGCCGTCGAGCTTCCACTCCAGCGCCGCAGGGGCCCCGGCCTTGTCCAGCGCGGCGGCCACGTTGGGCGCGCTGCCCGCCAGCATGGGCGAGACCGCCCGCCCCACCTCGAGCCGGAACGCGCGCAGCGCCTCGACCCCGCCGCTCAGCGCGGCCGCGCCCACGGCGGGGAGCCAGCCGCGCAGCGTGAGCGCCCGCCGCACGTCGGCCGAGGGTGCGCCGGACGCCTTGGCCACCGCCTCGATCATGACGCCGTCGAGCGCGCCCTGCCGCAGCTCGCCGAAGAGCAACCGGCGCATGAACTGCTGCTCCTGGCTCGTCAGCCCGGCGAACAGCTCCGCCACCAGCGCCTTGCGCGCCCCCTGCGAGCCCGGCCCGGAAACCGCCTTGATCCTGCTCAGCAGCTCGTCGACGGCGCTCAGCGTGGCGGTGGCGGCCAGCTTGGGCTGGGGGATGTCCTCCAGCGTGCGCCAGCCCACGCCCACCTGCCGCTGGGGCAGCTCACCGGAGAGGTACGAGATCGCGATCTCCGCCTCGTCCGGGCCGACCCGGCCGAGCAGCTCCGCCAGATGGCCCACTTTGCCGAGCCGGGCGGACGTGCGCGTCACCGCCTCGGAAACCCGGACCACGTCGATCAGAAGCACACGCCTATGGTGCCTCACGCCGACGACATTTCCCCACCCGATATCGACCAAGTGTCTGCCTTGTTCCCGGCACGGCACCGGCACCGGCACCGGTACCGACACCGGCACCCGGCATCGTCGGAGGAGCCTGGAGATCGGAGGCCGACGGGCGGGATGCGGATGCGGATGTCATGCCCGACCGGGAGGGCGTGGTCGTCTGTGGTGCGTGAGCACGGGTGGCTGTCTCTCGCGCCTGTCCGTAGTGATGGGGCCGCTTGGCGCGGGTGGGGGAGAGCCGCGGCAAGGGCGACAGAGGCGGAGAAAGAGGCGGGCCGCCGTGAAAGGCCGTGAGAGGCGGAGAAAGAGGCGGGCCGCCGTGAAAGGCCGTGAGAAGCGGAGAAAGGGGCGGGCCGCCGTGAGAGGCCGTGAGAGGCCGTCAGGGGCGGCCCGCCCCCGTGAGAGCCGCTAGCTGACGCCGAGCAGGTCGACGACGAAGATGAGCGTCTCGTTCGGCTTGATGCGCGCGCCGGCCCCCCGGCTGCCGTAACCGAGGTGCGGTGGGATGACCAGCTTGCGCCGCCCGCCGACCTTCATGCCCGCGACGCCCTGGTCCCAGCCGGCGATGACGCGCCCCGCTCCGAGGGGGAACTCGAACGCCTCGCCGCGGTTCCACGACGCGTCGAACTCCTCCCCGGTCGAGAACGCCACGCCGACGTAGTGGACGCGTACGTTGTGGCCGGGCTTGGCCTCCGGGCCGTCGCCCACGGTCAGGTCGACGATCTCCAGGTCGGCGGGCGGGTTGCCCTCGGGGAAGTCGATCTCGGGCTTGTCGAGTGCCACGAAGTGCTCCAGTTGATGTTTGCTGACAATGAGACCCGACGACTCTATGCGGTCGGGATATCGTCATCGTTCATGGCCGCCCTTTCTCCCGATGCGATTCTGCTCACCGACCGTGTGGCCGTTGTCACCGGGGCGGCCAGGGGCATCGGGCTGGCGATCGCCGAGGCGTTCGCCGCGCTCGGCGCCCACGTCGCCGTCTGCGACCGCGACAGGCCGCACGCCGAGCTGGCGATGACCCTCGACGTACGCGACCACGTGGCGGTGGAGATCTTCGCCCAGGCCGTACGCGAGCGCTGGGGCCGCGTGGACGTCCTGGTCAACAACGCGGGCGGCACTTTCCACGCCTCGTTCGCCGACACCTCGCCCCGCGGCGAGCAGATCCTCATCGAGGAGAACTTCACGCAGGTCACCGGCATGACCCGGCAGCTGCTGCCGATGATGCGGCCGGGCGCCTCGATCATCAACGTGACGTCGAGCGAGGCCCACCAGGCGGCACCGGGCTTCGCCGTGTACGCGGCGATGAAGGCGGCCCTGGAGAGCCTGACGAAGACGCTCGCGCTGGAGCTGGCCCCCAGGGGCATCAGGGTGAACGCGATCGCCCCCGACGCCGTCCAGACCGAGGGCGAGGCGGGCGTGCGCGAGCGCATGCTGGCCCGCCCGCTGCCCTACGAGCCGGTACGCGTCCCGCCGCTCGGCCACCTCGGCGGCCCGGGGGACGCCGCGGGGGCGGCCGTGTTCCTGGCCGGCGACCTGGCCAGGTTCGTCACGGGGACGACGCTGCACGTGGACGGCGGAATCCACGCTGCAGGCGGCTGGCGAAGGAGCTGACCGCCGGCACCGGGGGGAGAAGTCGTCCGCCGGCACCGGTGATGAAGCTGATCGCCGGGACTGGCGATGAAGCTGGCCGCCGGCACCGGTGATGAAGCTGATCGCCGGGACTGGCGATGAAGCTGGCCGCCGGCGCCGGCGGAGAACCCTGGCTACCAGCTCTGGTGCAGCGGCATCCCCTCGGCGTACCCGGACGAGCCCTGGACCCCGATGACGGCCTGGGCGTGGAACTCCTCCAGGTTCGACGCACCCGCGTACGTGCACGCCGACCGCAGCCCCGCCACGATGCCGTCGATCTGGTCCTCCACGCTCGGCCGCTTCGGGTCCAGGTACATGCGGGAGGTCGAGATACCCTCCTCGAACAGCGCCTTCCTGGCCCGCTCGAACGCCGAGTCGTCGGCCGTCCGCAGCCGCACGGCCCGCGCGGAGGCCATGCCGAAGTTCTCCTTGTACTTGCGCCCGTTGGCATCGGTATGGGTGTCGCCGGGCGACTCGTAGGTCCCTGCGAACCACGAACCGATCATCACGTTCGACGCCCCCGCGGCCAGTGCCAGCGCCACGTCGCGCGGGTGGCGTACCCCGCCGTCCGCCCACACGTGCCGCCCCAGCCGCCGGGCCTCGGCCGAGCACTCCAGCACCGCGGAGAACTGCGGCCGGCCGACCCCGGTCATCATCCGCGTGGTGCACATCGCGCCGGGCCCGACCCCGACCTTGATGATGTCGGCCCCCGCGTCCACCAGGTCGCGCACGCCCTCCGCCGTCACCACGTTGCCCGCCGCGACGGGCACGCCGGGCTCGACCGCCCTGACGGCGCGCAGCGCCGAGAGCATCTTCTCCTGGTGGCCGTGCGCGGTGTCGACGACCAGGCAGTCGATCCCCGCCTCCAGGAGCTCCTTGGCCTTGGCCACCACGTCGCCGTTCACGCCGACCGCGGCCGCGATGCGCAGCCGCCCCTGGGCGTCGACCGCGGGCTGGTAGAGGGTGGCGCGCAGCGCGCCCAGCCGCGTGAGGATGCCCACCAGCCGCCCATCCCCGTCCACGATGGGCGCCAGCCGGTGCCGCCCTTCGTGCAGCCGGTCGAAGGCCGTACGCGGGTGGAGCCCGGCGGGCAGCGTCAGCAGCTCGCTCGACATGACCTGCGAGAGCTGCGTGTACATGTCGACGCCCTGGCAGTCGGCCTCGGTCACGACGCCGACCGGCCGGTTGTCCCAGTCGACCACGATGATCGCGTCGTGTGCCCGCTTGGGCAGCAGCTGCAGCGCCTCGCCGACCGTGTCGTGGGGAGTGAGGGTGAGCGGCGTGTCGTGTACCAGGTCGCGCTTCTTGACCCAGTCGACCACGTTCGCCACCACGTCCAGCGGGATGTCCTGCGGGATCACGGCCATGCCGCCCCGCCGTGCCACGGTCTCGGCCATGCGCCGGCCGGCGACCGCGGTCATGTTGGCGACGATGACGGGGATGGTGGTGCCCGTGCCGTCGTGCGTGGAGAGGTCGACCTCGAGCCGGGAACCGACCGAGGAGCGCGACGGGACCATGAAGACGTCGCTGTAGGTCAGGTCGTGATGAGGCTCAAGGCCGTTGAGAAACTTCACGTTCGTCCATCTTATGCGGTTATGTCGCTACGAGCGGTTCCTCGTTTCGCGGGGGGCTTATGATCGGCCGGGACACTTTTGGGGGAGGAGGGGCCTGTGGACGTCACCGAACGGGCCGAGCTGATCGTGGTCGGCTTCGCCGTACGCACCACGAATGCCGACGAGATGGATCCGGCGCAGGCCAAGCTGCCCGCGCTCTGGCAGCGGGCAGGCGCTCCGGGGGCTTTCGCGCATGTGCCGGGGCGCGTGGACGAGAACCTCTACGCCGTGCTGACCGACTACGAGAGCGACCACAACGGGGCTTACACGCAGATCGTCGGCACCGGCGTGCGCACCGTGCCGAGGCTGCCGGAGGGCATGGTCGCCGTACGCGTGCCGGCCGCGCAGTCGCTGAAGCTGGAGGTCCGCGGCCCGATGCCGCAGGCCCTGGTGGACGCGTGGCAGCAGGTGTGGAAGCACACGGAGTCGGGGGGCACGCCGTCGCGCGCGTTCACCACGGATCTCGAGGTGCACCACCCGGAGGGTGCGGACCTGTACATAGCGGTCTAGGTCAGAGGCCGAGTGCGGCGGCCGCCGCTTCGACGGCCGCCGGCTTGACCTCGTCCATCGGCAGGTTCGCGTACTCCACCGAGCAGTCGGACATGCCGCCCAGCGCCACCGTGGCCCGGATGTGCTGCGCCTGCGTGAGGCCGGGCCCCAGCAGCAGCGCGATCACCCGGCGCCGCCAGTCGAACATGCGCGTGCCCAGGTCGAGCACGCCCAGCACGGACAGATCCCGCACCATCATGGTGATCACTTCCCGGTGCCGCCAGATCAGCTCGAAGTAGTCGCCGAGCAGCTGCCGGGGGTCGCCCGGCCGCCGCGTGGCCACGAACAGGTCGAGGTCCTCCACCATCGGCTCGATGATGCTGCGTACGAGGTCGTCCCGCGAGGCGAAGTGGTAGTAGAGCGCCGGCTTGGTGATGCCCAGCCGGTCTGAGATCTGGCGCAGGCTGGTGTTCTGCACGCCCTGCGAGACGAAGAGCTCACGGGCCACCTCCTGGATACGTGCCTTCGTGTCACTGGGCATGGATCGAGAATACCCCTTACCTATCGTTAAGTAAGCTGCTAGCCTCGTACTTACCTATCGTTAAGTAAGGAGGCGTCATGCGCATCCTGATCTCCGGCGCGAGCGTCGCAGGCCCGGCCCTCGCGTACTGGCTCACCAGGTACGGCTTCGCCGTCACGGTCGTGGAGCGGGCCCCGGCGCTGCGCAAGACGGGCGGCCACGCGGTCGACCTGTTCAGGCCCGCGATGCGCATCGTCGAGAAGATGGGCGTCCTGGAGCAGGTCATGGCGAAGAAGACGGACACCGAGTGGCTCAGGCTGTACAGGGAGGGCCAGTCGCGGCCGGTGGAGCTGGAGCTGCGCCGCGTCATGGCGGCTGTCTCGGACCGGCACGTCGAGATCATGCGCGACGACCTGAGCGAGATCTTCTACGACGCCACCCGCCACGACGTCGAGTACGTCTTCGGCGACTCCATCGCCTCGATCTCCGACGACGGCGAGGTCTCCTTCGACAGCGGTAGGACGGACGTGTTCGACCTGGTCATCGGCGCCGACGGCCTGCACTCGAACGTGCGCCGCCTGGTCTTCGGCCCGGAGTCGCGCTTCACCACCTGGCTGGGGGCCTACCTGGCCATCGTCTCGGTGCCCGGCCACCGCGAGCTCGACGGCCGCATGGAGCTCGTCGCGGGAGTCGGCAGGATGGCGGGGGTCTACGGTGCCAGGCACATGGACGAAGGGCGGGCCGGATTCTTCTTCAGGACGCCACGGCCGCTCGACTACCACCATCGGGACGTCCCCCGGCAGAAGGAGCTGCTGCGCGCCCACTTCGAGGGCATGGGCCGGCAGGTGCCTCAGCTCTTGGAGGAGCTGGACCGCACGCTCGCCTTCTACTTCGACTCGATCACCCAGCTCCGCCTGGACACCTGGTCGCGCGGCCGGGTGACACTCGTGGGCGACGCCGGCCACTGTCCCGGCCCGGCCGTCGGCGGGAGCACGAGCCTGGCGGTCGTGGGGGCGTACATCCTGGCGGGCGAGCTGGCCGCGTACGGCGGCGATCACACGCGGGCCTTCCCCGCCTACGAGGCAGAGATCGGCGACTACGTACGCCGCAGCCGCACGTTCGCCGTCAACGCGGCCAAGCGCATCGTCCCGGGCACCCGGTTCGACCTGTGGGCGCTCACCGGGCTCCTACGGCTGATCAACCATCTCCCGGTGGCGCTCACCACGGCGGCCGCCAAGATCAGCAGCAGGGGCGTGCGCCTGCACGACTCGATCGCGCTGAAGGACTACGCCAGCACCCCGTGGCCGCGCAACTTCTCCGCCTCCTCCTGAGACAGCCCCCACCGGGACAGGTCGGTGAGGCGGGTGGCGGGGGAGAGGTCCTGCACGGGGACGCCGAGCAGACGCGGCGCGGGCACCGGCTGGATGACGCCGCCGACCTCGACGAAGGAGCCCCGTGCGGTGTTGTGCGGGTGGGAGGCGGCCTCGCCCATGGAGAGCACAGGGAAGACGCACGCGTCCGAGCCCTCGAACAGCGCCTCCCACTCCGCCCGCGTCCGCTTCCTGAACTCCTCGGCCAGGCGGGTCCGCAGCGCCGGCCACTGCGCCCTGTCCTTCCTGTCGGGCAGGTCGGCCAGCCCCATCAGGGTGACCATCGCCTCCCAGAACTGCGGCTCCAGCGACCCCACGGCCACGAACAGGCCGTCGGCCGTCTCGTACGTGTCGTACTGCGGGGCGCCCGTGTCGAGAAGGTTCGTCCCGCGCGGCCCCCAATGACCGCTCTGCGCGGCCTGGTAGAACATCGAGAACAGGATCGCCGCGCCGTCCACCATCGCCGCGTCGATCACCCGCCCCTTGCCGGTGCGCTCGCGCTCGAACAGGGCGAGCAGCACCCCGTACGCGAGCATGAGCCCGCCGCCCGCGAAGTCGCCGAGGATGTTGATCGGCGGGGTCGGCTTGCCGCCTTCGCGGCCCAGCATCGACAGGACGCCGGAGACGGCGATGTAGTCGATGTCGTGCCCGGCCGTGGGCGCCAGCGGCCCGTCCTGTCCCCAGCCGGTCATCCGGCCGTAGACGATCCGCTCGTTCACGGCGTGCAGGTCCTCGGGGCCGATGCCGAGCCGCTCGGCCACGCCCGGCCGGAACACCTCGATCACCACGTCGGCGTGGCGCGCGAGCTCCTTGAACGCCGCCACGCCCTCGGGCGCCTTCAGGTCCAGCCCGATTGTGTGCTTGCCGCGGTCCATGACGTCGCCGCGCGGCCGGTCGGAGACCGCCTTGACCCTGTCCACCCGCAGCACCTCGGCACCGTGGTCGGCCAGCATCATCCCGGCGAACGGCCCCGGGGCGAGCCCGGCCAGCTCCAGCACGCGCACTCCGGCCAGCGGGCCGCTACGAACATCAGGCATCCCTCCAGTAGAACAACATTCGGTGATCTGTTGCAAGCGGCCTTGGCGACCTTCCGGCGAAGGCGTGGGAGGTATGGGAAACTTGCCCACTATGTTCGGGTGGTCTACAGGGGTAGGACATGGTTTCGGATAGCAACCGGCTCATCGCAGCCCGCTACCAGTTAGTACGTGAACTGGGCCGTGGCGGCATGGGCGTCGTGTGGGAAGGGCAGGACACCCTGCTCAACCGGCAGGTCGCCATCAAAGAGGTGCTGCTGCCCGAGGGGTTGTCGCCGGGCGAGCAGGAGCGCCAGCTCCTGAGGACCGCCCGCGAGGCCCGTACCGCGGCCAAGCTGAACCACCCCTCCGTCGTCGCGATCTACGACGTCGTCGAGGAGGGCGGCCGGCCGTGGATCGTGATGGAGCTGGTGCGCCACCCGACGGTCGAGGAGGTCGTCCTCACCTCGGGCGCGCTCCCGGTGCGGGAGGCGGCCGATCTGGGCCGGCAGGTGCTGTCCGCGCTGAAGACGGCCCACGAGGCGGGCATCCTGCACCGGGACGTCAAGCCGGCCAACATCCTGCTGGCCGACGACGGCCGGGCCGTGCTGATGGACTTCGGCATCGCCCAGGTCGAGGGCGACCCCTCGCTCACCAAGACCGGCATGGTGACCGGCTCGCCGAGCTTCCTCGCCCCCGAGCGGGTCCGCGCCGAGAACGCGGGGCCGCCCTCGGACCTGTGGTCGCTGGGCGCCACGCTGTACGCGTGCATGGTGGGGCGCTCGCCGTTCGAGCGGGGCGACCCCATGGCGACGCTCAACGCGCTGCTCAGCGAGGAGCCCGACTACCGCAGGATCCCGCCGGCCATGCACCCCGTCCTCAAGGGGCTCCTGCAGAAGGAGCCGGAGCAGCGGGTGACCGCCGAGGAGGCCGACCGGCTGCTCGCCGCCATCCTCGCGACCAGGCCCGCCTACGACGACCAGGACGTTCCGGAGAAGAAGCCGGGCGGAGGCCGCGGGCGGACCCTGCTCGCGGCGGCCGCGGCCGCGGTGGTGGTGCTCGCGGGCGGCACGGTGGCGTACTTCAAGCTCGCCTCCCCGGCGGAGGGCGCGCCGCGCGCCACCGCCCAGCCCGCCGCCGCGACCAGCCCGCTCACGCCGACGGCCACGCAGACGTCCGAGCCGAGCGCCACGCCCACGCCGACGCCGAGCGCGACGCGGGCCGTCCCGCTCATCCGGGCGTGGAAGTCGCGTGACGGCTGGTCGATCATGCGGCCGACCGGCTGGCGGGGCTCGCTCAGCGAGGCGTACACCGAATGGACCCGCCGGGACAGGAGCGCGCATTTCGGCGTCGAGGCCGTCTACTCCAACACCGACCCGAACCAGGTCCTGCGCGACTCGGAGGAGACGTTCAAGCAGAACGCCCAGGACGTCGTCAACCGCGGCCGCAGGGTGGTCGTGCACCAGGGCACCAAGGCCGTCGAGTGGGAGTTCTCCTGGACCGCGGGCGCCGGGGGCGACGCCCGCTGGGTCACGCCGGGCACCCGGTACCACGAGGTACGCCGGGTCGTGGCGATCGGTGACGCCGCGTACATCCTGTCCTGGACGGCCACCGAGGCCCAGTGGATGCGTAACAAGGGGCTGATGCGGCAGGTGATCAGCAGCTTTACTGTGGGGGCATGACCCCCTGGAACCTGCTCGCCCTGCCCCCGCTCCCCGAGGAGCTCCTGCGTCACCTGCTCGCCCCGCTCGGCGACCAGGTGGCCGTCCGCGTGCCCGCGGCCCGCGACAGGGACGCGCTGCTGGCGGCGCTGCCGGAGGCGGAGATCGTGCTCGGCGACTGGACGGGCACGCTCGCGCTGGACGCCGAGGCGGTCAAGGCGGCGCCGCTGCTGGCGTTCGTGCAGCAGCCGTCCGTGGGCGTGGACGGCCACGACCTGGACGCCCTGGCGCAGGCCGGGGTGCCGCTGGCCAACACGCCGGGGGTCAGCGCGGTGGCGGTCTCGGAGTGGTGCCTGGCCGCCACCCTGTCCCTGTCGCGGAAGCTGGCCGCCGCCGACGCCGCCGTACGCGCGGGCGAGTGGCCGCAGCAGGGCCTGCAGCCCCACGAGCTGCGCGGCCGGCGGGTCGGCATCGTCGGCCACGGCCCGATCGGCGCCACCAGCGCGGAGATGTTCCGGGCGCTCGGCTGCCACGTCTCCTACTGGACCCGCACGCCCCGCGAGGACCCGGCCTTCGAGGACCTGACGACGCTCATCTCCTCCAGTGACGTCGTGGTCGTGGTGATCGCGCTCTCGGACGAGACCCGAGGTCTGGTGGATCCGCGCCGCATGAAGCAGGGCGCGCTGCTCGTGAACGCCGCGCGGGGCGGCGTCGTCGACCAGGAAGCGCTGGTCACGGCCCTGCGCGAGGGCCGGCTGGGCGGCGCCGCGCTCGACGTCTTCGACGTGGAGCCCCTGCCCGCGGACGACCCGCTGCGTGACCTGCCGAACGTCCTGCTGTCGCCGCACGTCGCGGGCGTCACGCCGGAGGCCACCGGCCGCCTGCTCACGGCCACCCTGGAGAACCTCGGCGCCGCCATAGCGGGCCGCGAGGTGCAGAACGTGCTCAACTCCGCATCTCCGATGATCTCCAGGAAGTTTACGCAATCGCCTACCGAATAGGCATTTCACCTGGCACTATGAACAGTTTTCGTGTCTTTAACGACCCCGGTCTGTTCGAGGTAGCTCGTGAGAGATACCGTCTTACGCGACGATCTCTACCAGCTCAAGGGGGGTGCTTACGCAGTGACGACGAAGATGTCGACACACCAACGGGCAGTAGAGCAGATCCGGCAGTCGTACGCCGAGATTCCGGGCGGTGCCGCCCCGCGCCTGGCCAAGTCCACGTCCAACCTCTTCCGGTTCCGCGACTCCGGCAGGACGGCCAAGCTGTCGGCCAGGGATCTCGACGAGGTCATCAGCGTCGACCCTGAGACCATGACGGCCGAGGTCCAGGGCATGACGACGTACGAGCATCTGGTGGACGCCACGCTGCCGTACGGGCTCATGCCGTACGTGGTGCCGCAGCTCAAGACGATCACGCTCGGCGGCGCCGTCACCGGTCTCGGCATCGAGTCGACCAGCTTCAGGGACGGCCTCCCGCACGAGTCGGTGGAGGAGCTGGAGATCCTCACCGGCGACGGGCGCGTCGTCGTGGCCCGCGAGGACAACGAGCACCGCGACCTCTTCCGGGCGTTCCCCAACTCCTACGGCACGCTCGGTTACGCGCTGCGCATCAGGATCAAGCTGCGCAAGGTCCAGCCGTACGTGCGCCTGACGCACGTCAAGTTCACCGACGCCGCCAAGTGCATGCTGGCCATGCAGGAGATCTGCGACAGCATGGTGCACGACGGCGAGAGCGTCGACTTCATCGACGGCGTCTACTTCAGCCCGCAGGAGATGTACATCACGGTCGGCCGCTTCGCCGAGCGCGCCCCCTACGTCTCCGACTACACCGGGATGCGCATTTACTACCAGTCGATCAGGCAGCGCAACCGTGACTGGCTGACCGTCCGCGACTACCTGTGGCGCTGGGACACCGACTGGTTCTGGTGCTCGCGCGCGTTCGGCGTGCAGCAGCCCGTCGTCCGCTCGCTCATGCCACGCCGCTGGATGCGCTCCGACGTCTACCGCCGCCTGGTGGCGCTCGACCGGAAGTACGGCCTGACCGCCCGCATCGACAGGTGGCGCGACCAGCCCGTGCAGGAATCCGTCATCCAGGACGTCGAGGCGCCGGTCGAGCGCGGGGCGGAGTTCCTGGAGTTCTTCCACGACAAGGTGGGCATGACTCCGGTGTGGATGTGCCCGCTGCGGTCCGGCTCCCGCTGGCCGCTCTACCCCCTGGAGCCGGGCAGGCTCTACGTCAACTTCGGGTTCTGGGGCATGGTGCCACTGCCGCGGGGGCAGTTCGACGGCTACTACAACCAGCTGATAGAGCGAGAGGTGCACGAGCTCGACGGCCACAAGTCGCTCTACTCGACCTCGTTCTACGCTCGCGAGCAGTTCTGGGAGCTGTACAACGGCGACGCCTATTGGCCGGTCAAGCGGGAATACGACCCGAACGGTCGCCTGCTGGACCTGTACGAAAAGTGTGTACGGGGAAGGTGAGCAATGGCTCTGGCAAGCATCTTTGAGAAGATCGTCGGCACGGGAGCGAACGTCGCGTTCCAGGCGTATGACGGCAGCAAGGCAGGGCCGGACGGGGCTGACCTGGGCATCGAGGTCAAATCCCCCATCGCGGTCGCCTACCTGGCGCAGGCGCCGGGCGAGCTGGGCCTCGCGAGGGCGTACATCTCCGGTCACCTCGACGTGCACGGCGACCTGTACACGTTGCTCGACCGCATGTGGAACATCACCACCAACGACCTGACCACCCAGGAGAAGCTCGCGGCCGTCCGCGCCCTGGGCGTCAAGCCGCTCCTCATGCGCGTGCCGCCGCCCCCGCAGGAGATGCGGCAGAGCGCCCTGGCCAGGCTGGGCTCCCGCCACGCCAAGCAGCGTGACGCGGAGGCCATCCACCACCACTACGACGTCTCCAACCGCTTCTACGAGTGGGTGCTGGGGCCGTCCATGGCGTACACGTGCGCCGTCTTCCCCTCGGAGGATGCGACGCTGGAGGAGGCCCAGTTCGCCAAGTTCGACCTGGTGGCACGGAAGCTCGACCTCAAGCCCGGCATGCGCCTGCTCGACGTCGGCTGCGGCTGGGGCGGCATGGTCATGCACGCCGCCAAGCACTACGGCGTCAAGGCCCTCGGGGTGACGCTGAGCAGGCAGCAGGCCGAGTACGCGCAGAAGGCGATCGCCGAGGCGGGCCTGCAGGAGCTGGCCGAAGTCCGCTTCATGGACTACCGCGACGTCAAGGAGACGGGCTTCGACGCGGTCAGCTCGATCGGCCTGACCGAGCACATCGGCAAGGACAACCTCCCCTCCTACTTCTCCTTCCTGTACGGCAAGCTCAAGCCGGGCGGGCGGCTCCTCAACCACTGCATCACCCGGCCGACCGGAAAGGAGAAGACGTTCAACAAGGGCGGCTTCATCAACCGGTACGTCTTCCCCGACGGCGAGCTGGAGTCGGTCGGCTATCTGATCAGGCAGATGGAGGACCTGGGCTTCGAGATCCGCCACGAGGAGAACCTCAGGGAGCACTACGCCAAGACGCTGCGCGGCTGGTGCGACAACCTCGACGCCAACTGGGACGACGCGGTCGAGGAGGTCGGCATGGGCACGGCCCGCGTCTGGGCCCTGTACATGGCGGGCTGCATCGTGGGCTTCGAGCGCAACAAGGTCCAGCTCCACCAGGTCCTGGGCGTGAAGCTCGACGAGAACGGCCGCTCCGGCGTTCCCCTCCGCCCGGCCGTCGACTGGCCGTAACCGGGTCTTCCTGTCGGAGCGAGGCCCCGACGCTCACGCAGCCGGCGTCGGGGCGCTCTCACTCGAGGGGGACAGCCGAGCAGAGGAACACGTCAACGCGCCGGCTGCTTCTCCTTGGCGTGCTTGCCCCGGCTCGTGTGGACCTCGTCCTCCCCGGAGTCCTCTTGGGGCTCCGGTGGCTCCTCCTTGGGAGTATGGGGCTTGGCGTGCCTGCCCACGTGCTCTCCTTTGCCGAACCCGATTCCTTAGGGTGACCATATGGCTACAGTATGCATGGAGACAAGGCCGGTGGTCACATGGCGGCGCGCTCGGCCAGGGCTCCGAGGGTGTCCGTGAGCGCGGTCCAGCTGATCTCGGCGTCCCGCGTGTGCCCGTGCGGCGAGCGGAACAACGCCACGCACTCGGCCACGTCATCCAGAGCCCAGCGCAGCCGGTAGAGCTCCAGAGCCGCGCGGCTCGGCGTGCGGCCGGTGGCGTCGGCGTACCGGGCGAGGTCGTCGTCGTCCCTGGCCACCAGCCACAGGTCGCGCTCGGGCGGGGCCAGCCCGACCGTGTCCCAGTCGACCAGCAGCCGCCGCTCGCCGGAGCGCAGCAGGTTGCCGGGGTGGGGCTCGCCGTGCGTCACGACGGGCTCGCCGGCGTCCGCCGCCATCCGGTCGAACTCCGAGAGCCTGCGGCGCAGCGTCCCGGCGTGCTCGGCGATCAGCTCCCTGGCGGGCTCCGCGTACGGGCCGCCCAGCCAGGGCGGGTCCGAGTCCTGCAGTGCCTGCTCCAGCCCGGCCCGGTCAGAGAGCTCCAGCGGGCGCGGGGGAGCGGTGACGGGCGGCGGGGTGGCGTGGAGGGCGGCGAGCAGATCGATGACCGCGGCCCGGTCCTCGGCCGTCCGCTCCTGCCCGAACTCGCCGGAGACCCCGTCCGAGAAGGGGAAGACGCTCATCGCCCACCGGCGGCGGTCGAGCCGCAGGAGCGTCGTGCCGTCGGTCGCGCGCAGCGGCGCCACCACGAAGTCGAGCCCCGCCTCCTCGCGCAGCGCCGCCGCCGTCTCCATGGCCAGCCGGAGCCCGTCGAAGCCGCGGCGCCGTACGTCCGCGACCGTGATGAACCATCGGCCGTCCGCGACCCAGTGGTAGTCGCCGAAGCCGACCGGCGCGTACTCCAGCACGCCCGCCTCGATGCCCCACGCGCCGAGCGCGGGCCCCAGCAGTCCTTCGTCGAAAGAGTCCGGCCGATCTCGCATCCGGCCACGCTATCGAGGACGGCCGGATCAGTTCAGCTGGATTAACAGCTCGATGGCGGAGCGCGCGTCGGGCACCGTGTGATCCGCCACCACTCCGCCGGTCTCTTTCCGGTCGATCCAGATGGTCCGCAGGCCCGCGTCCCGTCCGCCCGCGATGTCCTTGATGGGGTCGTCCCCGACGATCCAGCCACCGGTGTCGAGCGACGCGCCGCACCTCCGGGCGGCGATCTCGAAGAGTCGCGCGTCCGGCTTCCGTACGCCCTCCGCCCCCGAGATCGCCCACCCGTCCACCCGGTCCGCCAGCCCGGTCCGACGGAGCTTGCCGATCTGGTTGTCGGCCATCCCGTTCGTCGCGATCCCCACCGCCCACCCGGCCGCCCGCAGCAGGTCGAGGCCGTCCAGCACGTCGGCAGGGCACGAGACCAGGAACGGCAGCCGCGCCCGGTACGCCGCCCACAGCGCCTCGACCGGCTCGGCCAGCCCGAACCGGTCGCGTACCAGCGCGAAGAAGGCGTCCATGGGCAGGGAGCCGTCCGCGTCCAGCGCCACCATCCACGGCACCGCCTCCTCCCCCAGCCCCCGCGAGGCGGCGAACTCGGCGGCCCACACCTTGAACGCGCCCAGCCGGTCGACCAGCGTGTTGTCCAGGTCGAAGAGCACGAGGGGCCGCGTCGTGGCGCTCGGGCCCGCGGGCAGGCCGGTCAACGGAGCTCGCGCTTGAGGATCTTGCCCGTGGCCGTCATGGGCAGCGAATCGCGGAACTCGACGATCCGGGGGTACTTGTAGGCCGCCATGTTCTCCTTGCACCACGCGATCAGCTCGTCCTCGGTGATCGTCGAGCCGGGCGTGCGGATGACGTACGCCTTGATCTCCTCGCCGTGCGACTCGTGCGGCACCCCCACCACGGCGGCCAGCGACACGGCCTCGTGGGTCAGCAGGACCTCTTCGAGCTCGCGCGGATAGACGTTGAAGCCGCCCCGGATGATCATGTCCTTGGCCCGGTCGATGATCGAGTAGTAGCCGTCCGCGTCACGGGTCGCGATGTCGCCCGTGCGGAACCAGCCGTCCTTCATCACCTCGGCGGTGGCCTCCGGACGGCCGTAGTAGCCCTTCATGATGTTGTGGCCGCGGATGGCGATCTCGCCGGGGCCCTCGCCCTCGACGGTCTTCCAGTCGCCGTCGATCAGCTTCATCTCCACGCCCCAGATGGGGAAGCCGATCGTGCCGGGCTTGGTGGGGCGGTGGATCTGGTTGAAGCTGGCCACCGGCGACGTCTCCGACAGGCCGTACCCCTCCAGGATGCCGATGCCGAAGGTGCGCTCGAAGTCCTTGAGCACCTCCCCCGGTGAGGACGCGCCGCCCGCGACGGCGACCCGGAGCGTGCGGGGCGCCTCCGCGCCGTCCGCGTGGATCTTGGTGAGCAGGCCCCAGTACATCGTGGGCACCCCGGCGAAGAACGTGACGCCCTCCTTGGCCATGAGCGCGAGCGCGTCGCCCGGGTCGAAGCGCGGCATCAGCACGACGGTGGCGCCGCGCAGGAAGCCGGTGTTCATGACCACGGTCTGGCCGAAGGAGTGGAACAGCGGCAGCACCGCCAGGTAGGTGTCCCCGCCCTCGGTGCGGGGGAACATCTTGTCGTTGACCATGGCGTTCAGCAGCATGTTCTGGTGGCTGAGCTCGGCGCCCTTGGGCTGTCCCGTGGTGCCCGAGGTGTAGAGGATCACCGCGGTGTCGTCGGGGGCCGTCTGCACGGTCTCGAACTCGCTCGCCATGCCGCCCAGCGCCGCCCAGATCGACTCGCCGTACGGGGACTCGGTCGCGAGCGGCGTGGCGGGCAGCACGAAGAAGTGCTCGCAGCCCGGGGCCGCCTCGAAACCGGCCTTGCCCCGCTCGCCCAGCGGCAGCTCGGGCGTGCCCTCGAAGCAGAACAGCGCCTTGGCGTCGCTGTCCTCAAGGTGGTAGGCGATCTCCCGCGACTGCAGCAGCACGTTGAGCGGCACCACCGCGGCTCCGGCCTTCAGGATGCCGAAGTAGACGAACGGGAAGTACGGCAGGTTCGGGCACGCCAGCGCCACCTTGTCCCCCTTGCCGACACCCCGTGCGACCAGCAGGTTCGCGACCTGGTTGGCGACGGTGTCGATCATGGAGTACGGGAGCCGCATGTCGCCGAAGACGACGGCCGTGCCGTCGGGGGTGTTCCTGGCGCTGTCCTCGAGGACGATGGACAGGTTGAGCATGACGCCTTCCTCCTCTAAGCCGGGCTTCGAGCGCCATCCTCGCAGCCTCCTCATACCGACCGGTAGGTAAAGCGAGGTCACAACTGGATATGGACGCGTCCGCCCCCCTGGAGTAAGCAAGTACCAAGTTACTTGGAGGAGCCATGGAGTACGACTACGTGATCGTAGGAGCGGGGTCCGCAGGGTGCGTGCTGGCCAACCGGCTCTCGGAGGACCCCGCCGTGTCGGTCGCGCTGGTCGAGGCGGGCGGCAAGGACGACAAGCTGGAGATCCGCATGCCCGCGGGCTTCGCCAAGCTCTTCAAGACCGACTACGACTGGAACTACTCCACGGCCAAGCAGAGCGAGATGTCCGGCCGGACGCTCTACTGGCCGAGAGGCCGGGTGATCGGCGGCTCGTCCTCGCTCAACGCCCAGATGTGGGTGCGCGGCTGCCAGCGCGACTACGACCAGTGGGCCATCCCCGGCTGGTCGTACGACGACGTCCTGCCCTACTTCACCAGGGCCGAGCACCGCGTCGGCAGCAACGAGGGCGAGGTCTACGGCACCTCGGGGCCCCTCTACATCTCCGAGTTGCGCAGCCCCAACGTCACCACCGCCGCCTTCCTGCGGGCCTGCGAGGAGCTCGGCCTCACCCGGCTCGGCGAGCTGAACGGGCGCTCCAACGAGGGCTACTGCCCCACGCCCGTCACGCAGCACCGCGGCCGCAGGTGGAGCTCGGCCGACGCCTACCTGCGCCCGGCCGCGTCGCGGCCGAACCTCCAGGTGATCACCGGGGCGACCGTGGACCGGGTGGTGTTCGACGGCAGGCGCGCGACCGGCGTCGAGCACAGCGGCGGCGCCCAGGTCAGGGCCAGGAGGGAGGTCATCCTGTCCGCCGGGACGATCGGCTCGCCGTACCTGCTGATGCGTTCCGGCGTGGGCGCGCCCGGCGAGCTCCGCGACGCCGGGGTCGCGATCGTGCACGAGCTGCCCGAGGTCGGCAAGAACCTGCAGGACCACCTCTCGAGCGGCGTGTTCGTCGAGTGCAAGCAGCCGGTGACGCTGACCAAGGCCGAGTCGATCAGCAACCTGCTGCGGTACATCGTCCTGCGCTCCGGCATGCTCACCACGAATGTGGGGGAGGCCGTCGCGTTCATCAGGACCTCGGAGGAGGAGCCCGCGCCCGACGTCGAGCTGATCTTCGCTCCCGTGCCGTTCGTCGACCACGGGCTCACCCCGCCGACCGGCCACGGGCTCACCGTCGGCGTCGTGCTGCTGCAGCCGGAGAGCCGCGGCAGGGTCGGGCTCAACGGCAGGGACGTCGTCATCGACCCCGCCTACCTGAGCGCGGAGGCCGATGCCAAGCGCCTGGTCGCAGGGCTGAAGATGGCCAAGCAGGTCTTCGCCACGGCGGCGATGAAGCCGTACGCGGGCGGGCCGATGGCGCCGTACTGGGCGCCGGAGAGCGACGAGGAGCTGGCGCGGTGGGTCCGCGAGCGCGGCGAGACGCTCTACCACCCGGTCGGCACCTGCCGCATGGGGACCGACGACGCGTCCGTGGTCGACCCCGCGCTCCGGGTACGCGGCGTCGAGGGGCTCAGAGTGGTGGACGTCTCGATCATGCCGACGTTGAATCGCGGACACACTCACGCACCGGCCATTATGATCGGCGAGAAAGGCGCTGATTTGATAAGGAAGGCGCCTTAAGTACCTTGACGTAAGTGGTTACTTGCAGAAGGCTTGGGTGGTATGACGCTGACCGCGGACCTGGACCTGTCGCAGATCCCGTTCTGGGGTCTGCCGCAGGCCGAGCGTGCAGAGGCCTTTCGCAGGCTGAGGCAGATGGAGCGCCCGGTCTTCATGCGGGAGCAGGTCGTGCCGTTCATCGGCGGCGGCCCGGGCTTCTACGCGCTCGTACGCCACGCCGACGTGATCGAAGCCAGCAGGAACGCGGCCGTGTTCAGCAGCGAGCCGTGCTCCAACAGCATTCCGGACATGCCGCGCTGGCTGAGCCAGTACTTCGGCTCCATGATCAACATGGACGACCCCCGGCACGCCCAGTTACGCCGGATCGTGTCCAGGGCGTTCACGCCGCGCATCCTGTCGAAGATGGAAGAGGACCTGGCCAGGGCCGCCGCCGAGATCGTGGACAAGGCGATCGAGGCCGGTCCGGGCGACTTCGTCGCTCAGGTGGCCGCCAGGCTTCCCGTACGGGTCATCTGCGACATGATGGGGATTCCGCCCGAATCTCATGACATGGTGCTGCAGAACACCAACGTCATCCTCGGCAACGCCGACCCCGAGTACTCCGGCGTCGCCCCCGATCTCACCCGCCGCAACGTCGCCAAGGGCCTGGCCAAGCTGATGCGCGCCGGCTACGCGCTCAACCGGCTGGCCGCCCGCCTGGGCGACGAGCGCCGCAAGCGGCCCACGGGCGACCTGGTGAGCCTGCTGGTCAACGGCGAGGAACGGCTCACCCCGCAGCAGCTGGGCTCGTTCTTCATCCTGCTCGTGGTGGCGGGCAGCGAGACCACCCGCAACGCGATCGCGCACGGCCTCAAGCTCTTCACCGACCACGCCGACCAGCGCGCGATCCTGATGAACAACTTCGAGGGCCACATCGTCGCCGCGTGCGACGAGATCATCCGGTACTCCACGCCGGTGATCCAGTTCCGCCGCACGCTGACGCAGGACCACGAGATGAACGGCATGCGGTACAAGAAGGGCGACAAGGTTCTGCTCTTCTACAACTCCGCCAACCGCGATGAGGCGGTCTTCTCGGACCCGGACACGTTCGACATCACCCGCGACCCCAACCCCCACGTCGGGTTCGGCGGCCCCGGGCCGCACTACTGCCTGGGCGCGCACCTGGCGCGCAGGGAGATGACCGTGATGTTCCGGGAGCTGTACACCCGGCTGCCCCACATCAAGTCCGTGGGCGAGCCCGACTACCTGCTCTCCAACTTCATCAACGGCATCAAGCACATGCGCTACACCTTCTGACCGGCGGCGCGCCGGACCAGGTGCTCCTGGGGCGGGCCGAATGCTAGGTTTCGCATTCATGGAGATCAGGACTATCCACGCCAACGGTGTGGAGTTCGCGTATCTGACGGTTGGAGAGGGGCCGCTGGCGCTGTGCCTGCACGGCTTCCCCGACACGGCGCACACCTGGCGGCACCTCATGCCGGCGCTGGCCGAGCGGGGCTACCGCGCGGTCGCGCCGTTCATGCGCGGTTACGCGCCCACCGAGGTGCCGGCCGACGGCGCGTACGAGGACGCCGCGCTGGTCGCCGACGTCCGCGCGCTGCACGAGGAGCTCGGCGGCGACCAGGACGCGGTCGTCATCGGGCACGACTGGGGCGCCTTCCCCGTGTACCACCTGGCCGGCCGCTTCCGCCGCGCCGTCACGCTGGCCGTGCCGCCGCCCGCCGCCCTCGGGGCCGGCTTCCTCCAGTACGACCAGCTCAAGCGCTCGTTCTACGTCTTCCTCTTCCAGACGTACCTGGGGGAGGCGGCCGTCGCGACCCCCGGCTTCCTCGAGAACCTCTGGCGCGAGTGGTCGCCGGGGTACGACCCGGGCGAGGACCTGGAGTTCGTACGGCGCAGCATCGGCGAGCCCGCCAACCTGAGCGCGGCCCTCGGCTACTACCGGGCCATGCTCGGCACCACGCCGCCCTCCGGCCGCTACCCGGCCCTGGAGGGCGGCATCACCGGCCCGGTCCTCTACCTGCACGGCGCCCAGGACGGGTGCCTGAGTCCCGAGCTGGCCAAGAACGTGCTGAACCACCTGCCCGCCGGCTCGCGGGCCGAGCAGGTGCCGGGCGCCGGGCACTTCCTGCACCTGGAGCGCCCGGCCGAGGTCAACCGCCTCATCCTGGACTGGCTGGGCGCCCCGTCCGCGGCCGAGATGACCCAGGTCCGGCCGATGGGGTTCACCTCCTGAGGCCGGGCCGCCCGGTGCCGTCGCCGGTCACCTCCTGGCCTTTCTGAGGACCGCGATGACGGGGTGCTGTCCCGACAGGCTGACCCGCACCGCCTCCTCCACCGCGAACCCGGGCGGGATCTCGTCGTGCACCAGCGCCACGGCCACCCCGTCGTCGGCCAGCACCCGCCGGACCTCCCGCCACAGCGGGCCGAGGTCCCGTGCCAGCAGCCCACGCGGCGGCACCTGGCGCCCCCAGGGCGGGTTCACCAGCACCCGGTCCGCGCCACCACCGACCACCGGAATCCGCCCACCATCCGCCACGGCCCACTCGAACACCGCCTGGCCTTCCGCGCCGGTCCACGCGAACGCCGCCCGGTCTTCCGCGCCGGCCCACGCGTAGGCTGAGCCGCCTTCCGCGTCCGCCCACGCGCGCGGTGATCCGCCCCCCTCGTCGGCCCATGCGGACACTGCCGCGCTGTGCGGATGGGCGAAGCGCGCGCGCCCCCTGCCGTTGTCCGACGGGTGCGCGGCGCAGTCTCCGTGGAAGCACGCGGCGCCGCCTGGCGCGCTCCCGGCGGCCCGTGGATGAGTGGCGCCGCCGACGGCGCTCCGGGCGTTGGTGGCCGCCGCGTGGAGGGCGGCGGGGTCGTGGTCGAAGCCCAGCAGGCGCGCTCCGGGCGCCAGCGCGTGGGCCTCGATCAGCGTGGTGCCCGCTCCGCAGCACGGGTCGAGCACCGTCCCGGCATCCCCGAGACGGGCCAGCGCCGCCATGGCGGCGGCCACCGGCGGGTGCAAAGTGCCCCGGATCGAGGCCGTCTTGTACGCCCGCCGGTGCAGCGGCCGCGCCGCCGGCCTCAGCGCGATGAGCGCCTGGTCGCCCTCGATGGTGACCCGCCACGACATGGCGTCCCGAGGCGGCCGTACCCCGTCCTTCCTGGAGTGGTACGGCAGCCGCAGCGGCCGCGCCAGCTCGGCCCCCACCGCGTCCTCGATCTCGAAGCGGGTGTAGTTACGGCGCCCGACGAACGAGGCCGACACCTCCACCGCTCTTGCGCGAGGGAGCGCCGTCGCCTGGTGGACGTCCACGGCGCGGGCCGCGCGCGCCAGCCGGCGCAGCGCGGAGCGGTCGTGGCCGATCCCGTCCACCACGGCGGCGGCGACCAGCAGGTCGTCCGCCGTCCGCAGCCCCATCAGGTCGGCCCCCGGCGAGGCCTCGAACCACACCTCGCGATGGCGCATCCCACGCACCACGCCCAGCCGGGAACGTCGAATCTCCGTGGCCACCAGGGGCTCGATGCCATGCACGGCCCTGGCCACGACAAACGTATGCAACTGTCCTTCTCCCACGTCGCGACCCGGGACGGCGCTCGCTCAGCCGTCCCGCATCGCCGGCGGTGGGGTGCTCCGCGACCCGCCGGCGGATCGCTAACGTCGGTAGAAGAACGTCACGCGCGTCACCCTAGGACCTGCCGACCGGCCAGGGCCACAGGTTTTCGCGGGCTCGCACGTACGGTGTACGTCCTCCCCATTGACGTAAGTGGCTGCTTTTCGAATGATGGCCTCATGGGCGTACTCGACTTCGACCTGTCGGACCGCGACTTCTGGGCCAGGCCCATGAGAGAGCGCGAGGCGGCGTTCGAGCGGCTGCGTTCCCTGGAGGCCCCGGCCTTCTTCCAGGAGATGGAGATCGGCATTGCGCCCAAGGGCCCCGGCTACCACGCGCTGGTCAAGCACGCCGACATCCTCGAGGCCAGCCGCACTCCCGAGGTCTTCTGCTCGGGTGACGGCGGCGCGACGAACGTGCCCGACATGCCCGCCGAGTTCGCCGAGTACTTCGGCTCAATGATCAACATGGACGACCCGCGCCACGCAAGGCTGCGCAGGATCGTCTCACGCGCGTTCACCCCCAAGATGATCAAGCAGTTCGAGTCGGACGTGGAGGCGGCTGCGGCCGCCATCGTGGACGACCTGCTGGACAAGGGGCCCGGCTGCGACTTCGTGACCGAGGTGGCCGCCCGCCTCCCGCTGAAGATCATCTGCGACATGATGGGCATCCCCGAGCGGGACTACCGGTTCGTCTTCGACCGTTCGAACATCATCCTCGGCGGCTTCGACCCCGAATACGGCGGCGCCGACCTCGAACAGCTCGCCGAGCGCCTGCTCAACGCCGGCATGGAGCTGCAGCAGCTGGTCCAGGACCTCGCCGCCCACCGCGCCGACCATCCCACGGACGATCTGACGTCCGCCCTGGTCAACGCCAACATCGACGGCGAGCGGCTGACGATGCAGGAGCTGGGGTCGTTCTTCATCCTCCTGGTGGTGGCGGGCAACGAGACGACCAGGAACGCCATCTCGTACGGACTGCGCCTGCTCACCAACAACCCCGACCAGCGCGCGCTCTGGCTGCAGGACATCGACGGGCACGCGCCCGGGGCCGTGGAGGAGATCGTCCGGCTCGCCTCCCCGGTGAACTTCATGCGCCGCAAGCTCACCAGGGACCACGAGATGAACGGGCACCTCTACCGCAAGGGCGAGAAGGCGGTCCTGTTCTACTGGGCGGCGAACAGGGACGAGGCCGTCTTCGCCGACCCGTACCGCTTCGACATCACCCGCGACCCCAACCCGCACGTCGGCTTCGGCGGCCCGGGGCCGCACTTCTGCCTCGGCGCGCACCTGGCCAGGCGGGAGATCACGGTGATGTTCCGCGAGCTGCTGCGCCGCGTCCCGGGCATCGAGGGCGGCAGGCCCGACCGGCTGCACTCCATGTTCATCAACGGGATCAAGCACATGGAGTGCGTCTTCTAGCCCTGGGCGCCGAGCCTCAGCTGGTTCTTCACCGTGTGGATGTCGGGCATGAGCTGCTTGCCGTCCGACGGGATCGACATGTAGACGATGGCCGGGACGTTGCCGCCGGTGTTGACGGCCATCGTCACGATCGTCGCCTCCTCGGTCGGCGACGTCAGCGAGTACGCGATCAGGCGTCCCGTCGAGTTGCCCACCTTGATGGGCTGCTGGGCGATCTTCTTGACCTTGTTGCCGGCGGGGAAGAAGCGCTTGCGGGCATCCAGCACCACCTGCCTGATGACCGGCTCCAGGTTGTCCTTCTGGTAGTACGAGGCCAGCCTGTCTGCCAGCGGGCCCGACATGACCTGGGCGTACTTCTCCGGCGCGACCTGGACGTACTGGCGGGTGTCGTAGCCGTACGTGGTCTTGACCGTGGCACGCTGGTCCAGCCGCCAGGTGCCGCCCAGGCGCGGCAGCGAGACGCCGGCCCCCGCGTCGGGCACCCGGCCGATCACCGGAGCGGCCTTGCCCGAGAACTTCGGCAGCGCGCCGATCGAGGTCGAGGACCTGGTGGGGGAGGGCTTCGGCGAGGTCGTGGGACCCTCCGCCACGGCGTTGGACGCGGGGTCGTCGGCAGCCAGCGGGCCCGCCAGGAACGCCCATAGCAGGGCGGCGACCAGCGCGATCGCCACGGACCCGCCGAGCGCGTAGATCCAGATGGGCTTGCCCTGGCCCTCGTCCAGGGAGTCCTGCTCACCCATGGCCTGGTAGTTGTCGCCGAAGACGGTGTTCCAGAGCTCCTGCTGGCGCTCGGGAGGCGGGGTGCGGGAGCCGCTGATCTGGCCGGCGGTCACGAACGGGCGGTCGGGGTCGGAGGGGTCGCGGCTCAAATTGGAGCCGGGGCGCGGAGCGTTCTGGTCCTCGGCGGGGGGCGTGGTGCTGGGATTCGATGCGTCCATGGTGGGGGCGGCCCGGTCGTTGAGCAGGTTCTCTGAGTGCTGGGCGTACGTGACCGTCCGGTCCTCGGCGGGGTGGGTCTGGGGCGGCGCGTGCGCTCCCTGCGGCAGGTCGTCGATCTGGTACATCGCCGTACGCTCCTCCTGCGCGTCGGCGGCGTTCCGCTCGGCGGGCGGCCAGGGGGCGGGGGAGGAGAGGTTCGACCAGGAGTCGGAGGGCGGGACCGGCGGCTGCGCCCACGCCGGGACCGGATCCGGGACCGGAGGGTGGTCGCCGGCTCGGGCGGAGGGCTCCGCGGCGCCGTGCCGCGGCGCGTCCGGCCACGAGGAGGGGCCCGACGCCTGGGGCCAGGAGGTGGGGACGTCCTGCGGGGACGACTCGGGCCACGACGCCGGCACGTCCGGCAGGCCCGCGTCCCGGCGCGGCGCCTCGGGCCAGGCCGGCGTCCCGAGGCTGTCCTGCGGGCCGTTGCCCGTCTGCGGTCTGTCGCTCCTCCGGGACGGCGTGTCCAGCGGGGACGACGGTCCGGTGCCGCCCTGCGGCGGCATGTCCGGCCACAGGGACGGCTCGGTGCTGCCCGGCGGCGGCGCGTCCCACGAGGACGGGCCGGAAGCGCTCCGCGCGTCCCACGAGGACGGGGCGGAGGAGCCCTTCGGGGACGCGTCCGGCCAGGAGGAGGGGGCCGGGGGAAGGTCGGGCCACGACGAGGGGCCCGACGCCTCGTGGCGGGCGGGCTCGTGGCGGGCGGGCTCTGGGCGGGAGTGGCGCGGCGGCTCGGGCCAGGAGTCGTCGTTGCGTGGCGGCTCCGGCCACGACGGGTCCTGGTGGGCGGGGCGCGGGGCCTCGGGCCATGACATGGGGACCTCCGCGGACGGGGAGCCGGATGCGTCGCGGCGGGGCGCCTCTGGCCAGGACGGTGGCAGGTGGGGTCCGGAATTCTCCGTTGCCATTGCTGCCGCCCCTCCCGAGGATGTGTCCGGATAACCCGTTATATCCGGATTTGACGTACCAGGCATGATCTCATGGGATTTTCCAGGAGATGCAGGTGGTCCCGCAGCCAAACCGGTGAAGCCATGAGGATCCGTAGGCGGGTCCTGCATGGGCAGGCCTACCTCCGGTCGATCAGGCTCAGCTGGGTACACCACGGTGACAAGGGTATTCTTCTGGGACGAATGGGTCACAACGGATACATCACCTTCAGGTCTCGCTGGACCTGAAGGACCCATTGTGCCTGCAGACCCCCCACGAGTATCTGCATTCAGCCGAAGACGTGCGCTACGCTTGACACGTGCGTTCCGCGACCCTGCTTCTTAGCGGGCCGCGACGGCCCTGAAGATTCCCGCCGTCGCGGCTACCCCTCGTTCTGTGCACGGGGGGTTTTCTTATGGGTCCGAATCAAGCCAGAAGGACAGTAGCCGTGAGTGAGTACGATCCGCAGGCGCTGCAGGCCAAGTGGCAGCAGCGATGGGAGGAGCAGGAACCCTACCGGGCGAACGAGGACCCGGCGGACCCGCGCGAGCGTCGCTACGTGCTCGACATGTTCCCCTACCCGTCCGGCGACCTGCACATGGGTCATGCCGAAGCCTTCGGGCTGGGCGATGTCGTCGCGCGTTACTGGTTCCAGAAGGGCTACAACGTCCTGCACCCGATCGGCTGGGACTCCTTCGGCCTGCCGGCGGAGAACGCCGCGATCAAGCGGAACGCCCACCCGGCCGAGTGGACCTACGCCAACATCGAGACGCAGGTCACCTCGTTCAAGCGTTATGCGCTGTCCTTCGACTGGTCGCGCCGCCTGCACACCAGCGACCCTGGCTACTACCGGTGGAACCAGTGGCTGTTCAACCGGTTCTACGAGCGCGGCCTGGCCTACCGCAAGGGCGGCCTGGTCAACTGGTGCCCCAACGACCAGACCGTGCTGGCCAACGAGCAGGTCGTGGCGGGCAAGTGCGAGCGCTGCGGCGCCGACGTCGTCCGGCGCGAGCTGACGCAGTGGTACTTCAAGATCACTGACTACGCGCAGCGCCTGCTGGACGACATGGAGCAGCTGAGCGAGGGCTGGTCCGAGCGGCTGCTGACCATGCAGCGCAACTGGATCGGCCGCTCCGAGGGCGCCGACGTGCTCTTCCAGATCGAGGGCCGCGACGAGCCCGTCCACGTCTACACCACGCGGCCCGACACGCTGTTCGGCGCCACGTTCTTCGTGGTCGCCGTGGACGCCAAGCTGGCCGACGAGATCGTCACCGACGAGCAGCGCCCCGCCTTCGAGGCCTATCGCGCCGAGGTCGCCAAGCTGAGCGACATCGAGCGGCTCTCCACCGACAAGGAGAAGACCGGCGTCTTCCTGGGCCGCTACGCGATCAACCCGGTCAACGGCGAGCGCATCCCGGTCTGGGCGGCCGACTACGTACTGTCCGACTACGGCCACGGCGCCATCATGGCCGTGCCCGCCCACGACCAGCGCGACCTGGACTTCGCGCTGAAGTTCGAGCTGCCGGTGAAGGTGGTCGTCCACACCGGCCTGGCGGACCCGGGCGAGACCGGCGAGGCCACGCCGGGCGAGGGCACGCTGGTCAACTCCGGGCCGCTGGACGGCCTGACCAAGACCGAGGCCATCTCCAAGATCATCGAGATTCTGGAGCGCGAGGGCAAGGGCACGGGCGCGGTCAACTTCCGGCTGCGCGACTGGCTGCTGTCCCGCCAGCGGTTCTGGGGCACGCCGATCCCGATCATCCACTGCGGCGACTGCGGCGAGGTGCCCGTCCCCGACGACCAGCTGCCGGTCACGCTGCCCGACATGCGCGGCGAGGCGCTGGCGCCCAAGGGCGTCTCCCCGCTGGCCAGCGCCACCGAGTGGGTCAACGTCGAGTGCCCCAAGTGCGGCGGCGCGGCCAAGCGCGACACCGACACGATGGACACGTTCGTCGACTCGTCGTGGTACTACCTGCGTTACTGCTCGCCCGGCTACACCGACGGCCCGTTCGACGTCGAGCAGGTGCGCAAGTGGGGCCCGATCGACCAGTACATCGGCGGCATCGAGCACGCGGTCCTGCACCTGCTGTACTCACGGTTCTTCACCAAGGTCCTGTACGACATGGGCATGGTCGACTTCACCGAGCCGTTCCGGCGCATGCTGAACCAGGGTCAGGTGATCAACGGCGGCAAGGCCATGTCCAAGTCCCTGGGCAACGGCGTGGACCTGGGGCAGCAGATCGACGACTACGGCGTCGACGCCGTACGCCTGACCATGGTCTTCGCCGGGCCGCCCGAGGACGACATCGACTGGGCCGACGTCTCGCCGGCCGCGTCGCAGAAGTTCCTGGCCCGAGCGCTGCGCGTCATGTCGGAGGTCTCCTCCGCGCCCGGCGTGCCGTTCGAGACCGGCGACGCGGAGCTGCGCAAGGTCACGCACCGCACGATCGACGAGGTCACCAAGCTGGTCGAGTCGTACCGCTTCAACGTCGCGGTGGCGCGCATGATGGAGCTGACCTCCGCCGCCCGCAAGGCCATCGACTCCGGTCCCGGCGCCGGCGACCCGGCCGTGCGCGAGGCCGCCGAGACGCTGGCGATCATGCTGTCGCTGGTGGCCCCGTACGTCGCCGAGGAGGGCTGGGAGCGGCTGGGCCGCACCGGCCCCGTCGCCTTCGCCGGCTGGCCTGCCGCCGCGCCGGAGCTGCTGGTGCAGGAGTCGGTCACCTGCGTCGTGCAGGTGGCGGGCAAGGTGCGCGACCGGCTGGAGGTCTCGCCGGACATCAGCGAGGACGCGCTGCGGGAGCTGGCCCTGGCCTCGGAGAAGGTGGCGCCCTACCTGACGAACAACCCCCGCAAGGTGATCGTCCGGGCTCCCAAGCTGGTCAACATCGTCCCGTGATCATGTAAGTCCCGCACCGTCCCGGGCGAGCGCCCGGGACGTGGGGAGTCAGAGGCTGCGCAGGGCCGGGAGGAGCTCCTTCTCCGCCCAGTCGAAGAACGGCTCCTGCTGGTCGTGCCCGACCTGGACGAGCGCCACGTGGGTGTAGCCCGCGTCGACGTACTTCCTGACGCCCTCCACGATCGCGTTCACGTCGCTGCCGCACGGCACGCTCTCGGCCACGTCCTCCGGGCGCACGGTGCCGGTGGCGGCGGCGAAGTTCACCGGTCCCGGCAGCTCGGCCATGACCTTCCAGCCGCCGCACGCCGCCCACCGCCAGAGCTTGTGCGCGCGCTCCTTGGCGGCCTCGGCATCGGTGTCGTACGCGAGGGCCAGCTGCCCGTAGACCGGCTTGCCCTGCCCGCCCGCGGCGCTGAACTGCTTGACCACATCCGCCATCGGATCGTTGACCACCAGCATGTCCCCGTACTCCGCCGCGATCTCCGCGGACTGGCCGCCCGAGGCGGCGATGGCGAGCGGGACCGGCTGATCGGGCAGGTCGTAGAGCTTGGCCGAGTCCACGTCGTAGAACTCGCCCTGGTAGGTGACGTAGTCGCCGCTGAACAGCTCCTTGATGATCTGGACCGCCTCGGCGAACATCCGGTGCCTGGTGTCCACCGGCGGCCATCCCTCGCCGACGACGTGCTCGTTCAGGTTCTCGCCCGCGCCGAGGCCCAGCGTGAACCGGCCCTTGCTGAGCACGCCCATCGTGGCCGCCTTCTGCGCCACGACGGCCGGGTGGTAACGCATGATCGGGCAGGTCACGTACGTCATGAGCGGCATCCGCTCGGTGACCTGGGCCGCGGCGCCGAGCACCGACCAGCAGTACGGCGCGTGCCCCATCTCCTCGACCCACGGGAAATAGTGGTCGGAGATGACCGCGTAGTCGAAACCGATCCGCTCGGCCGCCGCGGCGTAGTCGACCAGCTCCCGTGCCGGAGTCTGTTCGGACATCAAGGTGTAGCCGATTTGTACCATGCGTCACGGCTACCCGGGTTTGTCCGCCTTAGTGGTGGCGGACCGGAGATCATCGGTCGATGAGCTCCTCGATCACCAGCGAGAGGCCGATCCCCAGCAGCCAGACGTCCTTGACCAGCCCGATGCCCTGCTCGGACGGGCGCAGGCTGCCCTCTCGCCGCATCCCCGGCGTCTTGAGATAGAGCCCGAGCAGCCCTCCCGCGAACCCCGTCAGCGCGGCCCCCGCCAGCAGCGACGGCACGAACGGGGCCAGCAGCGCCGCCCCGAGGGCGATCTCGCTCCTGGAGAGGAGCCGGGCGAAGGTCACCGGGTCCATGTCGCGCAGGAACGGATACGTGCCCGAGGCCATGCCGTGCAGACCCGCCGCGGTCTGCTCGTCGGCGTCGACCTTGCCGAGCCCGGAGTTCAGGATGACGGCCCCGGCGGCCAGGCGTGCCGGGAACTGGTGTGTACGGGCGAGAAGCTTCATAGTTCTCGCCCTTCCCGTACATTCCCGGCGCATCCCGCACTTGGCCGTTCACGGGACGTGGCACAGCCGCCCGGGGGACAATTCTTGGGCTGACCTTGGCGGGCGGGCATTAGTGTGCACCTGTGACAAATGGCGCATACCTGAGATACCCGCACGTGCACGGCGACGTGGTGACCTTCGTCGCCGACGACGACATCTGGCTGGCTCCCCTGTCCGGAGGCAGAGCCTGGCGGTTCACCGCCGACCGGGCACCGGTGTCGCACCCGAGGTTCTCGCCCGACGGCGCCCGCATCGCCTGGACGAGCGGCAAGGAGGGCGCGCCCGAGGTGTTCGCGGCGGAGATCGACGGCCCCGAGGGCGATCGGCTGACCTACTGGGGGAGTGCCACGACCGGCGTTCGCGGGTGGACGGCCGACGGTGACGTCATCGCGATCACCTCCGCCGGAGAGAGCGAGCGCAGCAGGAACTGGGCGTACGCGGTGCCGCTCGACGGCGGACCGGCGACGCGCCTGCCGTACGGGTGGGTCAGCGACGCGGCCGTGAACGGGGCGCGGGTGGCCACCGTGTCGGCGCTGTGGCGCGAGCCGTCCCAGTGGAAGCGGTACAGAGGCGGCACGGCCGGCAAGATCTGGGTCGACGCCGAGGGGGACGGCGAGTTCACCCGGCTGTTCGCCGACAGCACGGCGCAGTACTGGTCGGTGAGCTGGGTGGGGGACAGGATCGTCTTCCTGGCCGACATCGACGGCGTCGGGAACATCTACTCCGCGCTGCCCGACGGCTCCGACCTGCGCCGGCACAGCTCCCATGAGGAGTTCTACGCCCGTCACGCGGCGAGCGACGGCGAGCGGGTCGTCTACAGCCACGCCGGTGACCTGTGGCTGCTGGAGAGCCTGGACGCGGAGCCGTACCGGCTGGATGTGCGGCTGGGCGGGCCGCGGCCGGGGCGGGCCAGGCGCCCCGCGCCCCTGCGGGTCGGCTCGTACTCGCCGGACGCGACCGGGCGGGCCAGCGCCGTGGAGATCCGCGGGACCGCGCACTGGGTGACCCACCGCGACGGGCCCGTGGGAACGCTGCGGGCGGAGCCGGGCGTCCGCGTACGCCTGCCGCGCGCCCTCGACGCCGACGGGCGCGCCGTGTGGGTGTCGGACGCCGGCGGGGAGGACGCGCTGGAGATCGGCGCGCCGGGCGGCGAGATCAGGACGCTGGCCGCCGGGCAGCTCGGGCGCGTGCTCCAGCTCGAGGCCGCGCCCGACGGCAAGCACGTGGCGGTCGCCACGCACGACGGGCGCCTCCTGGTGGTCGACCTCGAGGCGGGAGACACGCGGGAGCTCGACCGGACCACGCAGGGGGACGTCAGCGGGCTGACGTTCTCGCCGGACTCGGCGTGGCTGGCCTGGGTGCATCCGCATGACGAGCCGCTCTCGCAGATCAGGATGGGACGGGTCGACGGGACGTCGGTGATCGACGTGACGCCGGTGCGGTTCGCCGACTACGACCCGGTGTTCACCAAAGACGGGAAGCATCTGGCGTTCCTGTCGGTGCGGACGTTCGATCCGGTTTACGACGCGCACGTCTTCGACCTGTCGTTCCCCGTCGGGTGCAAGCCGTACATCGTGCCTCTCAAGGCCACCACGCCGTCGCCGTTCGACCCCTCGCTGCAGGGGCGCGGGTTCAACGGCGAGGACGACAAGCCCGCCAAGGACGACAAGAAGGACGACGCACCGCCTCGGACCGAGGTCGATCCCGACGGGCTCTCCTCGCGCGTGGTGCCGGTGCCGGTGGTCGCCGGCCGCTACGGCAACCTGCGTACCGCCAAGGACGCCCTGCTCTGGCTGCGCCACCCGCTCGCCGGGCAGCTCGGCGACGGCACCGAGTCCGCCGGCGAGATCGTGCTGGAGCGTTACGACCTCAAGAAGCGCGCCAAGGCCGAGCTGGGCAGGGAGGTGCGCTCGTTCGAGGTGAGCGGGGACGGCGGCCGGCTCGTCACCAACGGCAAGAACGGCCTGCAGACCCGCGCCGCCACCGAGGGCGACGAGGTGGTCGGCATCGACCTCGACCGGATCACCGTGCAGATCGACCCGGTCGCCGAGTGGCGGCAGGGCTTCCGCGAGGCCGGCCGTCTCATGCGCGACCACTTCTGGCGCGAGGACATGAACGGCATCGACTGGCAGGGCGTGCTCGACCGCTACGAGCCCCTGGTGGAGCGCATCGGCGCGCACTCGGAGCTGATCGACCTGCTCTGGGAGACGCAGGGCGAGCTGGCCACCTCGCACGCCTACGCGTACGTCAACGGCGGCGGCTACGACCCCCGCCGCCGCCAGGGCCTGCTCGGGGCGGACCTGTCCAGGGACGACGACGGGGTGTGGCGGGTCACGCGCATCCTGCCGGGCGAGTCCTCCGACCACGCCGCCCGCTCGCCGCTGCTCGCCCCCGGGGTGGCCGTCCGTCCCGGCGACGCGATCGTCGCAGTGGGCGGGCGCCCCGTCGATCCGGTACGCGGCCCGCTCGCCCTCCTGGCGGGCACGGCCGGCCAGCCCGTCGAGCTGACCGTGCGGCCCGCCTCCGGCGGGGACACGCGCCGCGTCGTGGTCAGCCCGATCGCGGACGAGACCCAGCTCCGGTATCACGACTGGGTGGAGAGCCGCCGCGCCCTGGTCCGGGAGGCTTCCGGCGGCAAGCTGGGGTACCTGCACGTGCCCGACATGGCGGCGTGGGGATGGGCGCAGTTCCACCGGGACCTGCGTACCGAGATGGCCTACGACGGGCTGGTCGTGGACGTGCGGGCGAACGGCGGCGGGCACCTGTCGGAGCTCGTGCTGGAGAAGCTGTCGCGCAAGGTCACGGCCTGGTCGCGGGCGCGCGGGTACGAGCCGATGCGGTACCCGGCGGACTCGCCCCGAGGGCCGATCGTGACGGTCACCGACGAGTTCGCGGGCTCGGACGGGGACATCGTCAGCGCCGGGATCAAGGTACGCCAGATCGGGCCGCTGGTGGGGACGCGTACGTGGGGCGGCGTGATCGGGATCGACTCGCGGTACTCGCTGGTGGACGGGACCCGGGTCACGCAGCCCCGCTACTCGTTCTGGATCGAGGGCCAGGGCTGGGGAGTGGAGAACTACGGCGTGGAGCCGGACATCGAGGTGGTGATCACGCCGCAGGACCGGGTGGCGGGGCGGGACCCGCAGCTGGACAAGGCGATCGAGCTGGCGCTGGCCGCCTTGGAGGAGCACCCCGCCGCCACCCCGCCCGACCTCCCGTCCCTTCCCTGACCCCGATCTGCCGTCCTTTCCCTCACCCCGATCTGCCGCCCTTCCCTGACCCCGGCGGCCCGGTCCGGTCCGGGTCGCCCGGATTTGGCCGTCGTGGCTCGGACCGGGCGGCCTTGGCTCGGACCGGCTGCCTCGCCCCTTCGGACGGGGCGTCTTGCCGCCCGGACTGCCCGGGCGTCCGCCCGCGATGGGCACGCTTGCCATCGCGGGCGGGCCCGTCGTCCGTCCGTCCGTGCCGGGCGTGGACGCGTGTCGTCGTGCGGCGCTGTGGGCCGCCGAGGCCACGCCGAGTGGGTGCCAGGGAGGAGGGCCGGGGTCAGAGCACGCGGGCCAGGCGGTCGAGGATCTCGCTGAGGATCGGCTCCGTCGTGGCGAAGTTCAGGCGTACGTGCTCCTCACCGCCGGGGCCGAAGATCGAGCCGTCGTTCAGGCGCACCTTGGCCTCCCGCTCGTACACCTCCGCCATTCCCGGCCGGCCGACGTGCAGCCATGCCAGGTACGTCGCCTCCGGAAGCCGGTAGCCCACGCTTGAGGGCAGGCGGGAGGCGATCGTGCGGCGGTTGCGGTCGAGCAGGGCACGGGTGGACTCCAGCCAGGCGTCTCCGTGCCGCCACGCCGCCACCGTGGCCTCCACACCGAAGAGGTTCGCCGAGCCGTACACGAAGGGCGGCTGCGCCTCCAGGGCCTTGCGTGCCCCCGCGTGGCCCACGTGGGCGATCGAGCAGCGGATGCCGCCCAGGTTGAACGCCTTCGTCGCGGACGTCAGCGTGACGGTGCGTTCGGGGAGGATCGTGGCGAACGGGATGTGCCGGTGCGGCTCGTAGGTGAGGTCCGCGTGGATCTCGTCCGAGAGGACCAGCAGGTCGTGGCGCTCGACCTGCTCGGCCAGCGCGGTCAGCTCCTCGCGGGTGAAGACGCGTCCGGTCGGGTTGTGCGGGTTGACGAGGAGGAGCACCCGGCAGCCCGAGAGATCGGGCACCTCGAAGCGCCACGACTCCCCGTCGGGCTCGAACTGGATGGGGCGAAGGGGGCGTTCCATGACGTCCAGCGTCGTCAGGAACGGGTGGTAGGCCGGAGTGTGCAGGGCGACGCCGTCGCCGGGCTGGGTCCAGATCTGGAGGAAGACCTGGAGTGCCTGGTTGACGTCGCTGAACGAGCGCACGAGCGAGGGGTCGGCCGCCCAGCCGTACCGGTTCGTCATGCGTTCGGCGAACGCCTCCGCCAGCGGTCCGGCCGTGGGCTGGTCCAGCCAGGTGGGGTAGCCGAGGTCTCCGGAGGCCCGCTGTCGGAGGGCCTCGATCACCTCGGGCGCGGTGGACAGGTCCATGTCGGCCACCCAGGCGGGGATGACGCCTGGCTCGACTTCTGCCCACTTGATCCCGTCGTGTGTTGCCTTGAGGTCTTCAGGGGTGTATGCCTCATTCACCCGACAATTCTAGGATTGTTGAATGTGATGAGGCGGCGACCCCCCGTGTGGCAGGCTGGGCGGCCATGACCCCCTACCCGAAGATCGATGCCATTGTCGAGACCTACCTGTCGGTGGCCGACGCGGAGGCTCCCGGGCTGGTGGAGGGTCTCTATCTGGAGGGCTCGGCGGCCCTGGGCGACTACCGGCCCGACACGAGCGACGTGGACTTCGTCGCGGTGACGGCCGCCGAGCCGCCGTTCGAGGTGCTCGAGCGCATCCACACCCGGCTGGGCGCGTACCCGTTCGAGGGCTGCTACCTCACCTGGGACGACCTCCGCCTGGACCCCTCCGAGCTGGGGCCGCGCCCCAGGGCGCACGGCGGGAAGCTGCACCCCCGCGGCCACCTCAATCCGGTCACCTGGCACACGCTGGCCAGGCACGGCCTGACCTGCCGCGGACCCAAGCCGGACGAGCTGGAGCTCTGGCACGATCCAGCCGTCCTGGCCGCCTGGACGGCCGACAACCTCGACCGCTACTGGCGGCGCCTCGTGACCCGGGCCTCCCGCCTGGCCGCGCCGTGGGGTCTGGCCAGCCTGGGCAACTACGGCACCGTGTGGATCGTCACGGGCGTCTCCCGGCTGCACTACACGCTGGCGACCGGCGAGATCACCTCCAAGGCGGGAGCCGGGCGGCACGCGCTGGAGGCGTTCCCGGAGCGCTGGCACCGTGTGGTGAAAGAGGCGCTGCGGCTGCGCGAGGCGGACACCGCGCTGCCGACGGTGGCGAGCGCGGTGAGCGGGCTGGGCGACCACTTCGGCGCGCCCAGGGCCTCCATGTACGGCTCTCCGTTCGAGCGCAGACGCGACGTGCTGGGCTTCGCCGATCAGGCGATCACGGCCGCGCACGAGCTGTACGCCGCCCGGTAGGACCGCACGTGGGCTGGTCGGGTCGGTCGGTGTTGATGATGGCTCGGGGCCGGGCTGCGACTTGGGCCGGTCGGCGCTGACGGTGGCTTGGGCCTGGGGCCGCGACCCGGGTCGGCCGGTGTGGACGGTGGCGCGGGATGCGACTCGGGGCCGACCGGCGTTGACGGTGGCTCGGGTCCGAGATGCGAATGCGTGCACCATGCTTGTCGGGGCGGCGAGGGCCGGTGGGGTTAGCGACCCGCGATGCGACCTGCTCGGGGGGAAGCGCGAGGAAGGGACAACGCTGGCGGCGTGTGCTGCTCAGCCGATCGGCGAGGTGCGCGACCCGCGGTGCGGCTTGCTCGGGCGAGCGAGGGGAGGGGGCAGCGCTGGCGGCGTGTGCTGCTCCGCCGGTCGGCGGGGCGTGGTCAGGCGGCTTTGTGAGGCCCTGAGGCGGCCTGAAGCGCGTGGCGCTCGGGAACATGGTGATGCCCGCGAGGGTGTCCCCCGCGGGAGATGTGTCTTGGCGCGCGCCGGAACACGGCGCGTGTGCGATGACGCGCGCCGAGGCTCCTACAGGCCCTGGTCCGCTACAACCGGCGCAGGACCGCTACGACCTTGCCCAGGACGCTGGCCTCGTCGCCGGGGATGGGCTCGTAGTTGGAGTTGTGCGGAACGAGCCAGACGTGGCCGTCCTTGCGCTTGAAGGTCTTGACGGTGGCCTCGCCCTCGATCATGGCGGCCACGATGTCGCCGCTCTCCGCCACCGGCTGCTGGCGTACGACCACCCAGTCGCCGTCGGCGATGGCGGCCTCGATCATCGAGTCACCGGCGACCTGCAACAGGAACAGCGTGCCCTCACCGACGAGCTGCTTGGGCAGGGCGAAGACGTCTTCGACGCTCTCCTCGGCCAAGATCGGGCCACCGGCGGCGATGCGGCCGACAAGCGGGACGTAAGCCGCCGTGGGGCGGTTGACCGTCGGCTCCTCGCTGGTCGCGTCGGGGTCGACCCACAGCACGGGCTCGCCCGGGAGGCGCACCTCGAGCGCGCGCGGCCGGTGCGGGTCACGCCGCAGATAGCCCTTCCGCTGCAGCGCCGTCAACTGGTGCGACACGCTCGACGTGCTGGTCAGCTGAACCGCCTCGCCGATCTCGCGCATGGAGGGCGGGTAGCCGCGCTGTTGCACTGAGTCGCGAATGACTTCGAGGATCTTGCGCTGCCTGGGCGTCAGGCCCAGAGAATCGCGCCGGCGCACCGCGAGGTCGCTGACCCCGTTTGTGCCATCCCGCTCACTCATGCTCTTCCTCCTCGCCTGGCGGGCCGCCTCACCGGCGAACCTCCCGGTCCGTGGTCCTGATGTCGCACACAGCGACCGTATCGCTGTTGAAGATCATCTTCAAACAATTGTTCGAGTCTTCCTCGAAATTGTCGCCAGTGTGGTGTACAACATCGTACGGGAGTTCGATCGACACCGTGTTCGATTTGCTGATCTTTATTTGGCCTTTTCCCTCAGGCCGCACGGCAGGAGGTCAACCATGCGAACACCCACAAATGCGGACACGACCAGCGAAGACACCAAACGACTCACACTCATCGCCGATGCCACGCAGAGTAGCGATCGACGAGACAATACGCGGACGGAGGCCGGTTTCCACGGCAATTCCGGGAAGAGGTCGGGGCCTCGTACGAGTCGCGGAGGAAGGCCCCATTTGCGATTGGTCCCGCCACCGCGCTCCGGCGCCGACGCGGCCGTCACCGTACCGCCGGGCAGGGGAGGAGCCCGTGCGGACGGCGGTGACGAGACGGCGCCTGGCCGGACATCCGGCGCGGACGGGAGGCCGCGGCGCCCCGGGGGTGGTGCCGATCTGGATCGGGGGACGGGGATGAACGATCGAGGGGTGATACGACCACCTTCCGCGGACGTGACCGCGCGGCCGCGGGCAGCCGCGAAAGGGGGCGGGCTGGGCGTTTCCGGCGCAAGAGCGACGGCGAGTAGGCGGGGGGTCGGCGGTTCCAAAGGTGGTGGTGTAGAGGGTCCTCCAGAGGATCTTCGGGATGCTCGCAGAAGTGTCGCCGGCGCGCGGGGAGGCGTCGCCGGGGGCGCCGGCGAAGGCGGTTGGGACGCGCGGGGACGCACGACGGGGACAGCGCGGCAAGGCGGTCCAGGTGTGCGAGGAAGTGTGTCGGGGACGGCGCGGGGAAGCGGTTCGGGCGCGCGGGGACGTGTGTCGGGGGCGGCGCGGCAAGGTGGTCCGGGTGTGCGCGGAGGTGTTGCTCGGGGCGTTTCCGGGGTGCGGGGAGGCGCCGGAGGTTCGGTGGAAGGCGTTGTGCGGGAAGGTGCCC